>CAXGXL010000072.1:0-10049 GCA_964013555.1 uncultured bacterium | reverse complement strand
CGCTGGTTTGCGCTGGACGTCGACTACGAGATGGCCGGCAAGGACCTGATCGAATCTGTCAAATTGTCGGGCCGGATCACGCAGGAATTGGGCGGCCGCGCGCCGGACGGTTTCAACTACGAACTCTTCCTGGATGAAAACGGTGAGAAAATCTCGAAATCGAAGGGCAACGGCCTGTCGATGGAAGAATGGCTGGCCTATGCGCCCGACGAAAGCCTGGGCCTGTTCATGTTCCAGAAGCCCCGCACGGTGGTAGGGCGGGATGAAGGCCGGCTGAAACAAGGTCTGCCCCCGCAAATACCCCCACCAAAGCTCCTGCAATAAAGACCAGTCGCATAGCAGAACGCCCCACTAACCAACTAAAGACTCTCGATATGGGATGCATCAAAAGAGTATCGTGATTTAGGAAGGCAGCAAAAAGCAAAAAGAAGCTAGCCCCCAGCACGGCAAAACCTGCACCGGCCATATGCTGCTCCAAAAGAGCAACGAGCCTCTGAGACACCTCAGCTCGGACCGCGAAAACCGGAAGACAAAAGCAAACCGTGAAAAGAGCTAGTAAGAAAATAACAAGCCCCGTTACTCGGCTTTTCCCTCGACTTGAAGTCGAAAACAACGAATCCCCACGCATAATTTCCCTCATTCATTTTCTCGAATAGGCCTCGAGATTGCCAACTCCGGTCTCCCAGCAAGCGGGAGCCCGTCACCAACCGGTCGGATGAAATTATCCCCGTTGTATAAGACACACTAGAATCCACTATCGGTTTAAAAAAAATCCCGAATTCCTCATTTTATTGTTCCAGCCAAAGGCTCTTGCCACCTTACACCCTAACTTAAAAAGTAAGTTGTCACTTTTTAAGTTAGGGTGTAAGGTGTATAAATGAGAACTCTAGATCGAAAAACTCAAGAAGAACGCAGCGCCGAAACTCAAGGCAAACTTCTAGACGCCACCATTTCTTGTTTAATTACAAATGGTTATAATTCAATAACGACTACAAAAGTCTCTCGCATTGCCAAAATGAGCCAAGGCTCAATCTTCAAGCACTACGCTACCAAACAAGACTTGGTTGCAGCCGCCATTGCAAAACTCTATGACCAACTCATTGAGACTTACGAATTTGCTATTGAGTTTCCTCCCCCAGAATCCGATAAAATCAAACTCTGCTTAACAGCACTTTGGGCCTTATTCGAAAGTCCTGCCCTACTAGCAGTCTACGATTTACATACAGCCGCGCGCACCGATTCCGAGCTTAAGTCAGCTTTAGAGCCCTTCGAGCGCCGCCACAGAGCAAAAATCCGCCAAACCGCTGCGCGTATATTTCCTGAACTCTCGGAAAATCCCCGCTTTCTCATGGGCATCGACATCATAATTAATGTCGTCCAAGGAGCGGCTATCTCCCGACTCGCCCTGGAAGAACCAGAGGTCGAGTACAATCGCCAACAAACCCTCGAAGACCTAACCCAGCATATCCTGGAGACTCTCCATGAATGAGTTGATCATGTTTTACGTTGCCATCCCCTCTTTCATCGTAACCATGATTCTGGAGTTCTGGTGGATTCACAAGCGCAAGACCAATACTACCAAGCAAATTATCGGGTACGAGCTCAAAGACACCGCTGCAAGTCTCACGATGGGACTAGGATATCTCGGATGTCGCTCCCTATGGAAGTTAGCAGAAATACCATTTTATTTCCTCGTCTACGAAATGCGGCTCTTCGAGTTTGATGCAACGCTACTGGCGTGGGTCGCGATTTTCGTTCTTCAAGACTTTTGTTATTATTGGTACCATCGTTTCTCCCACGAATCTCGAATTCTCTGGGCAGGACATGTCAACCACCACTCCAGCCAACACTACAATCTCTCAACTGCCTTGCGCCAATCTTGGACCTCTTATTTTTCATCAGTTCTCTTTTATATCCCAATACCTCTTTTGGGTTTTCATCCTATAATGCTCGGCACTGCGGCACTCTTGCACTTATTTTATCAGTATTGGATTCATACCGAAGCCATCGGAAAATTAGGGTGGTTGGAACATATCTTTATGACCCCTTCGCACCACCGAGTTCATCATGCGACAAACGAGAAGTACTTAGATCGCAACCACGGGGGCCTCTTTATTTTCTGGGACAAACTTTTTGGCACATTTGCCGCCGAAGAAACTCCCCCCGTTTACGGAATAACCAAGAACCTCAAGAGTTTTAATCCAATCATCATAGCGTTTCATGAGTATCGAGACATTTACCTCGATCTGCGCGGCGCAAGATCCATCAAGCACGCTTTAGGTTACGTATTCATGCCGCCGGGCTGGAGCCCCCAAAGCACCGCCGAACCTAAACAAGATAGAGAAAACGCCTACCCCAAAAGCACTTCATTAACTCCCTAAGCCTCTGATTGTGTTCCAGTAAACACACAACTCTGCCCCATTGTGTCCACTTCGACACAAATTCCTCTAAGGGCAATCATCTTCCATGATTTCTATGGGAATTTTGCTAACTTCTTACTGGCATGGATCCTGTAAAACAACTTAGTCTATGACCTGAACCATTCACAAATACTCACCACTAAAGGCCGTTAACCGCATGTCTATTCCCGCATCCCGCTCCCTCCTTGCCGTCACCCTGGTAATCTCTGGTGTTCTCAACTCAAGTTGCGGACAAAAGGAGTCTTCGAAGCTATCTCAATCAGAGCCAGTAAAATCTATCCCCACTGAGATCATCGCCGCCCACACCGCTGGCACTATTTCGAAGAAAAGCTCCGTCGAAATATTATTTACAAAAGACGTCGCCGGTGACTCTCCTTTGCATGAAGATCTCAGCACCAATCCATTCACCCTGATTCCGGAAGTAAAAGGAACCGCACGTTGGCACAAAAAAAATAAGCTCGTTTTTGAGCCCAGCACTGATTTAAAACCAGGTCAGGAGTACAAAGTTCATATTGATCTGAACGCCTTGGCCAATATGGAAGACACTCCCATCCAATTCCACTTTCAGGTGCGTAAGCAGTCTTTTGAACTCACGTTAGACGCATTGGAATCCATATCCACCACTCCGCCCCTTCTCCAACGGTTGGGAGGTACTATTACAACCGCCGACTATGCATCTGCTAAAGCGGTTCAAGCAATGCTGACCGTTCGGTATCCGAAGGAAACTTATACAATCGAGTGGAACCACTCGAGCGGCGGACAGCGCCATAACTTTACGATAAACGGAATAGAACGTCTTGAAAAAACGACTGCTATTGATCTTGTGGCAGATGGCTCCTCCATAGACGTAGACGAAACCGACTCAAGGTTGGTCCCCATCCCCGGTCTTGGGGAATTTTCCGTCTCCCAAGTCGAGGCCGTCACCACTCCTGAACGGGTCATTCAAATTACATTTTCAGATCCGGTGGACCCAAAACAAGATTTTAGAGGAATCATCCGAGTCGGAACTCGACCCCTACGCTTCCATACCCACGGTAATAGAGTCACTGTATACGCCACTTCTCCATGGGCCAATACTGAAACCGTAACCATTACCGACACCATCCGTAATACTCGCAACAAACGTCTTAGTCTTCCAGATGGAAAAGAAGAGTCCAACCATCAGGTGATTTTCGCAAGACAAAAACCCGCCATACGTTTCGTCAACAAAGGCAATATCATTCCCACAGGAAAGCAAATCGCCCTGCCATTAGATGTTCTCAATGTTAAAGCCGTTCAGGTAGAGGTACTACAAGTACGCACCGACAACATTCCCCAATTTCTTCAAGTTAACTCACTCGACGGAAAACGCGAAATGCGACGGGTCGGTCGAGCTGTTTGGAAAGGCCAAGCATCTTTTGAAATTCCATCCCAATCCGATAATCAATGGTACCGCGTCGGGCTTGACCTATCCGAGATCTCCAAAACATACGACAACGGGTTATATCACATCAAAGTCAGCTTCGGCCCCAAAGACATACTCTACCACTGCCCCAATTTTCCGAAGGTTCGCTCCACAGTTTCAGGAACTCTTCCGGGGGGCGAAACAGAAACCGAAAGCAGCTTTTGGGACAATTGGAACGACGGCGATTGGTACAAAAGCTACCGTCAACGAAAAAATCCTTGCCACAAAGGCTTCTACCAAAACTACCACGACCACAAAATCCAAATCACCAGAAACGTCGTCGTTTCGAATATCGGAATCGTTGCAAAAAAAGGCAGTGGCAATGAACTCACTATTGTCGCAACCGATCTCAATACGGCCCAGCCCCTTCAGGGAGCCACCGTCAGCCTCCTCGACTTCCAACAAGAATTAATTGCAAACGAAACCATCGAAAACAACGGAATGGCCACACTCTCTCCAAATCGCCGGCCCTTCTTGGTTAAGGTAGAGCACCTTGGTCAAGAAGGCTTCCTGAGACTTGTCGATGGAGCCAGTTTAAGCGTCAGCCACTTCGATGTAAACGGTATTCAAATATCCGAAGGGCTCAAAGGCTTTATTTACGGTGAGCGCGGCGTCTGGCGCCCCGGCGATAAGATATACGTGACATTTGTTCTTTTGCCCGACGACACGGACTTGCCCAAAAACCACCCTGTTCAATTTGAACTCAGAAATAGCCGCCAACAACTCATAAAGAAAGAGATTCAAACCCGCTCGGTAAATGGATTTTACACCTTTACCCCTCAAACCACACCGGATGCTCCAACTGGCATATACAACCTCAAAGTAACGGTAGGTAACGCTACTTTCACAAAAGCCTTAAGGATTGAAACGGTCGTTCCCAATCGACTTAAAATTGGTTTGGACTTTCCTGAGGATATTATCGTCGGTAAGAACCCGGTCCTCCAAGCTAGACTCAGCTCGGCCTGGTTGCATGGGGCCATTGCCCGAGATCTTAAAACCGATATCAAAGTTAGTCTAACGCCAACCAAGACGACATTTACCGGATATCCGGATTATCATTTTGACGATTTATCCCGCAAAGTTAACCTAAAGGGAAAAGCAATCTTCGATGGCCGGTTGGATAACCAAGGAAATGCATCGGTTAATCATCAGTTGAAAATCCCCACTAAGCCCGCCGGAATGATACAAGCTCATCTTGAAACCCGTGTTTTCGAACCCAGCGGTGCTTTTAGCACCGACCGACACTCGGTAAAAATATCACCGTACGAACGCTATATAGGAATCAAGACGGCCAAAGGAGACAAGGCACGGGGCATGCACTTAACAGACACCAAGCACCTTGTGGAGTTAGCAGGACTCGATCCTTCAGGGCAAGCCGCTAGCGATACGGAAGTTGAAGTTGCTCTGTATAAAATCAAATGGCGTTGGTGGTGGCAAACCGCAGAGGAACGGCTTGCGGACTATGCTGGTTCATCCTCCTATACACCAATCAAAAAAGCCACCGTCCCAATTAGCAATGGGAAAGGAAAGTGGGAATTTGAGGTCAAATACCCCTCATGGGGACGCTATCTCTTAGTCGCAAGAGATAAAGAGGGAGGACATCGGGCTGGAAAAATTCTCTATATTGATTGGCCCGGTTGGGCTGGACGAGCACAAAAAGACAACCCAGGGGGTGCACACGTCCTCTCCGTCACATCCGACAAAAAGGAATATAAGGTAGGCGATACTGCGACCCTTACAATCCCCTCCAGTATTCAAGGACGGGCGCTTGTTTCCCTGGAGTCTGGTTCCAAGGTTCTTAGTACAAGCTGGGTCGAAACCACCCAAGAGCGCACTCAATATCAATTTCAAGTCACATCTGAGATGACACCAAATATCTATGCACATGTCATGCTACTCCAACCCCATCAACAACGACAAAACGACTTACCTATCCGACTCTACGGGGTCGTTCCTATTTCGGTGGTCAATCCCGAAACTCGCTTAAGTCCAAAAATTCACAGCGAGGACAGCTTCGAGCCCGAGCAAAATGCAACCCTTCAAGTCTCCGAAGCAAACGGTCGCAAGATGACATACACTGTAGCCTTGGTAGATGAGGGACTACTTGGCCTAACTCGCTTCAAGACTCCCAATCCATGGACCCATTTTTATCAACGCGAATCGCTTGGTGTCAAAACGTGGGATATTTTTGATTGGGTTGCAGGGGCGTATGGTGGCAAATTAGAGCAACTTCTTGCAATCGGTGGAGGCGACAACGAGGGAGAAGCTCCCAAGAAGAGTGCCAATCGGTTTCCACCCTTTGTTCGTTTCATTGGACCCTTTACCTTGACAGCTGGCGCAACAAATTCGCATACCCTTAGCATTCCACAATATATCGGAGCGGGCCGTATTATGGTGGTTGCCGGCGATAAAAAGTCTTTTGGAGCTGCCTCGAAAACCGTCTCCATCAAAAAACCACTTATGGTACTCGCCACCCTGCCACGGGTCTTAGGGCCCCAAGAAGAAGTGGATCTTCCGGTCAGTGTATTTGCCTTAGAACCCCATCTCAAAAAGGCCTCGGTAAGCGTTACCGCCAGTGAAGGGCTGCAAATTGTAGGAAAATCAAAGAAGCAAATTGACTTTGATTCTCCAGGAGATCAAATGGTTCCCTTTAGACTCAAAGTCGCCAATAAGACCGGCATCGCTCGAGTCAAGATCCGCGCCGTCTCAAAAGACGAAGTGAGTGAGCAAAGCATTGAGATAGATGTACGCCACCCCCTACTTCCTGTCACCAACTCATTTACCCATGTCCTCGAACCAGGAGAAAAGCTCCAAACCGAACTCCAATTACACGGGCTGCCCGGTACAAACCAAGCTCAGTTAGAAGTATCCCGCACACCACCATTAAATCTGGGACAACGCCTTGAGGAACTAGTCGGCTATCCTCATGGGTGCGCCGAACAAACAACCTCCAAAGCCTTCCCCCAGGTCTATCTCACTAACCTGATGACTCTGACTCAGGAGAAAGATCAAGAAATACGTGAGAATGTGCAAGCCGCCATCGACAAGCTCAAGACGTTTCAGAAAGGCAACGGTGGTTTTAGTTATTGGCCCAATCAAGATAGAGTCAACGATTGGACAACGAGCTACATCGGTCATTTTCTTTTAGAGGCCCAAAATGCTGGATTTCCTGTACCAGACGAAGTCGTTAGTCAATGGATTGCCTATCAAAACAAGGTAGCTCAAACTTGGGTTCCTAGGCCCCCAAAAAATAAATACGACCGCTCTCAACTAAGGCAAGCCTATAGACTATACACCCTTGCCCTAGCTGGTCGTCCTTCCCTAAGTGCCATGAATCGACTCAAAGAATATGGAAACATCGATACGATGGCTCAATGGCGTTTGGCAGCCGCTTACCAACTCGCTGGCCAACATCGTGCGGCTAGTGCCCTTCTTGTCGACTTGTCACAAATCGTAACCGACTATCGAGAACAATCAGGTACCTTCGGTTCATCCCTTCGAGACGAATCTATGATCCTCGAAACACTTGTATTGATGGACAGAACAAAACAGGCCACCTTGCTGGCCCGCAATGTATCAACAAGACTCACCGAAAAACGTTGGCTGAGCACCCAAGAAACGGCATATGCGCTCATTGCATTATCTCGCTTTGGACTTACCGATAAGACTAAAGGGGCAATCGAATTGGAGTATGCTCTAGAGGGAACCTCTAAAACAAAGATCAGTACTCCAAAGACAATTGTAAGTACGGCATTGGATCTTCCTACTAGCCAATCCAAAAACATTGATTTAAAAAATAGTGGGAAAGCAACTTTATTTATCAATATACAAGTAAAGGGATTGCCTGCACTCAGTACGGAAAAAAACTCGCAAAAGCACCTTGCTATGCGAGTTTCCTATGTCGACACAAAAAATAAGCCCATTGAAATTGGAGCATTGGAGCAAGGTACCGACTTCGTAGCCAAAGTGACTCTTACCAATGAGTCCCGGCTACATGTCAAGGAAATAGCCTTGAGCCATCTCTTTCCTTCAGGGTGGGAGCTTCACAACGAGAGACTCTCCACACCCAATAAGAAAGATGGTAAATCAGACTACCAAGACATCCGAGACGATAGAGTCCTCACCTATTTTCAACTCAAAGCGGGTCAAACGAAACACTTTTCAGTTCGTCTTAATGCAAGCTATGCAGGACGCTTTTACCTCCCTGTGGTCAATGCTGAAGCAATGTACGATGCTCGAATTCACAGCCGTACCTCGGGGCGCTGGGTAGAAGTATACCGACCAGGGTTGAGCAACTGATCATGATGCAAGCGGGTCTTAGTAAGCAGTTGTGGGCCAAAGCCATTGTTGCTGGTTGCCTTGTGTGGGTAGGCTTTCACCATCTAATTCCCGTTTCATCCTTTGATCCATCTTATTCTACGGTTCTCTATGATCGACAAGGTGATTTACTGGGAGCCTCCATTGCCCGTGATGGGCAATGGAGATTCCCACTTCTTAACACGGTACCTCACAAGTTCCAGATTGCTATCGAATCTTTCGAAGATAAGAGATTTCGATTTCATCCTGGTGTCGATCCACTTGCTTTATCGCGCGCCTTATGGACGAACTTACGCACGGGCAAAGTTGTAAGCGGTGCGAGTACTCTGACCATGCAAGTTGTTCGCCTCAGCCGGAAAGGCAAATCCCGGACCTATTCTGAGAAAATTATCGAAGCCCTTATGGCTCTTCGACTGGAACTATCCTACACAAAGGACGAAATCCTGGAGCTCTATGCAGCAAACGCTCCCTTTGGGGGAAACGTAGTGGGGCTGGAGGCGGCTGCTTGGAGGTACTTTAGGCAACATCCCGATAATTTGTCGTGGGCAGAAACTGCGACCCTAGCGGTTCTTCCCAACAGTCCTGGACTTATCCACCCGGGCCGAAACCGACATGAGCTCCTCAAGAAACGTAACGCCCTCCTATTGGCCCTAGAAGCGGATGGCTATTTGGCCGCATCCACCGCCCGCTTGGCACGACAGGAGCCACTCCCTAACAAACCCTATCCCATGCCTCAACTGGCACCCCACCTCTTGGGGCAAATGAAGCGCGGTAGTTCAACCATAAGTACCCTGGATAGAGGTCTTCAGATTCTTGCAACTGATGTTGTCAAACGCCACCACCAAATCAACAAGCAAAACGGTATTCACAATGCAGCGGCGCTCATTCTCAATACGGCGACAGGAGAAACCCTCTCCTACATCGGCAATATTCCCAACTTCGATGATAAGGACAACAACAACTACGTTGACGTTATTCAGGCGCCGCGGAGTACCGGTAGCCTCTTGAAGCCATTTCTCTTCGCAGCCGCGATCCAGGCGGGTGAACTATTGCCCAATCAGCTTGTTGCAGACGTTCCTACTCGAATGGGCGGCTTTGCCCCTGAGAATTTTGACAGGAAGTACTCCGGGGCAATACCTGCTTCAGAAGCTCTAACGCGTTCACTCAATATCCCTGCTGTGAAGCTTCTCTACTCTTATGGAGTAGCACGTTTTCAAACGCACCTTAAGGCCCTTGGAATGACCACCCTGCATCGAAACCCCGACGACTACGGACTAACTCTTATCTTGGGTGGAGCGGAAGGCACCCTTTGGGAACTAACCGGACTCTATGCCCATATGGCACGTCGCTCCCTGTTGATTGACTCGAGCCTTAACTTAAGCCCCCGGGTGATTAACTCAGATTTCAATTCCGAAATGGGCAAGTTGCCTTCCCCAATCCCCAGTCATATCATCAGCCCAGGAGCTGCATATATTACTCTAGAAACACTCCTCGAAGTAAAGCGACCAGGGATAGACGGTCAATGGAGATTTTTCGAAGGCGGCCGGCAAATTGCATGGAAGACAGGAACCAGCTTTGGGCACCGTGACGCTTGGGCAATCGGCGTCACTCCCGAATACACCGTGGGGGTTTGGGTAGGCAATGCAGACGGCGAAGGCCGACCCAATTTGACCGGTTCAAAGGTGGCCGCCCCCATCCTATTCGAGTTGTTCGACTTGGTTCGGCCCGAACGATGGTTCTCCCCTCCTCACAGAGACTTGATGGAGCTAACGGTATGCTCGCACAGTGGGCTTCGTGCTGGACCATTCTGTGGAGAAACCCAGCAAGCTCTCACAGCCAAGCACTCTACGGCCAACGCACCTTGCCAC
>CAXGXL010000071.1:0-10061 GCA_964013555.1 uncultured bacterium | reverse complement strand
TTTTAACGCTACGCCAGGACCACTGGTAGAAGTAATCCCCAAAGCACCACCAAACGAGGCGCCAATTGCCGAGCATACACCGGCAATTTCATCTTCAGCTTGAAATGTTTGAACGCCGTACTCCTTGAAGCGACTAAGCTCGTGCAAGATGGTGCTCGCTGGGGTAATGGGATAAGAACCCAAAAAGAGCTTTAATCCGCTCTTAATAGACGCCGCTACAAAGCCCATAGCTGTGGCCGAATTGCCATTAATGTTCTTATAAATGCCAGGCGATATAGAAGCGCGACGCACCTCGTAACGGCCATTAAAAATCTCTGCTGTCTCTCCGTAATAATAGCCAGACTTCAGAGCTTTGATGTTCGCTTCGGCCAACTCGGGTTTTTTAGCAAATTTCGTTTTGAGCCAATTAGCCGTATTCTCTAAATCGCGATTGTAGAGCCAAAAAACGATTCCCAAGGCAAAGAAATTCTTACAGCGGTCTACACTTTTTTGGGGCAGTCCAAATTCATCGAGCGCTTTGCCAGTAAGGCTGGTGATATCAATCTCATGCGTTTGGTAAGCACTTAGGCTTTCATCCTCCAAGGGACTGACTTCGTAACCGGCCTTTTGAAGGTTGCGCTTACCAAACTGCGCAGTATTAACAATGAGCGTTCCACCTTCTTTCAAATCACCCAGGTTTACCTTCAGAGCCGCCGGATTCATAGCCACCAAAACATCCGGGGCATCCCCTGGGGTATGAACTTCCTTACTAGCAAAATTGATCTGAAAAGCTGAAACTCCCGCCAAGGTTCCAGCTGGCGCTCTAATTTCTGCCGGATAATCGGGAAAAGTCCTTAAGTCATTCCCAAAAAAACCAGCCTCCGCCGTAAACCGAGTACCAGTGAGCTGCATTCCGTCACCAGAATCGCCGGCAAATCGGATAACAACTTTTTCGAGTTCTTCAGTCGGTTTCGCCTCCACCGCCCTTGAGCCAGGTTGCTCACCCCTAGTCATCACACTACTCATGCTACAATCCCCACTACTTCTCAAAAACTACCCAAAAAAGCTCTTCGAGACCGAGCCCTCATTGGTAGCCCACTAAACTACCATCGAGAGCCAATCACTAATGGACCCGTTTCCAAAACGTTTAAGAAATAATATCCTCCCCGATACAAATAGATTTATACGCTCTCCACCACAGGAATGGAAGCCGCAAATCTCCATAATACACTAGATCGGCATTTTTCGCTCCCAAATAGGCGGTAGCACCCCCCAAGAGTCTCAGAACCTTTATTCTCCCTAAACCCCTAAAATAAAGCTACCATAGGAAAAGGTCAGCCAGGCTGATAGTAAAGCCAGTGCATGACCCCAAATTTAGAAAGCTCGACTTATTAATGGTTTTCTTTGCCGCATCTTTCATTTTTATCACCAGCGGCATCGCTGGTGCCCTGCTATATCGCTGGGGCAGAAAAAAGCGCCAAGCTCAGGTGCTTGAGCAATCCGATGCCTTTAGAAACCAGCTCCGTGAGCGAGTGGCAGAAATAACGCACGATAACACCGAATCTAGAGCCGCTTTCAAAATCAAACGACAAGCCGAATTGGCGCGAACCATCGAAAAAGACCAGCAAGAGCTTAAAGAAATAGCAGAGCTCCTAGACGCACGCGAACTCTCTTCACAAAGCCGCGAAGATAAAATCTCGAGCAATTACGTTGAGTTGAAAAACATGGGAGCGCATTCCCACCTCCTAAGCCAACGCCAAAAAGCATTAAATGAAGAGCTGATTGACTTACGACTCCAGACTAAAGTCCTGCTTGAAAAACGCAGTGGACTCCAACCCAATGATACATTAAGCGCCCTAATCTCCCGAAAGACCGCCCAAGCACAATTAGAGAGCCAAAAATGGCTCGCCGATCGAAACGAATCTATCCGCAGACAAGCCGCCGGCGAATCACGTCGAATCATCACTAGCGCGATACAACGTTATACGGCCCCCGGACACCTCGATAGAATTCAAAACAAAATTCCCATGCCAAATGCCGCTACTTTTTCGGCATGGGCCGATCCTGAAGGCCTAGCACAAGAAGCCTTCTTGGACGAAATCGACTGCCTACTTGAGGCACAAGAAGCGAATCTTAGCCTCCACATCAAGGGCGACAATCCTCTAGGGCGGGAAATTGCACGCCGAACTCTCAGACAAATCGCTAATCGCTCGATCAAACAACCAGATCAAATTCGACATTTCGCACGCCACAATAAAGAAGAAGTCGACCGAGAAGTACAAAATGCGGGTAAACGAGCGCTCAAAACTCTCCGACTCGAGCGAGTGCATCCGGAGATTCTGCAATTGGTAGGGCGGCTCAAATTTCGCCTTAGCTACTCTCAAAATCAGCTCAAACACGCCATAGAAGTCGGTTATTTAGCTGGCATAATGGCAGCCGAGCTCGGGCTTGATGTGTCCCAAGCCCGGCGCGGCGGTTTGCTTCATGACATAGGAAAAGCCATGACCCATGAGCACGAGGGCTCCCACGCAGTCTTAGGCGCGGCGATTGCGCGGCAATGCGGTGAAGAGGAAGTTGTCGCAAACGCCATAGGAGCTCATCACAATGACGAGCCCATGAAAAGCCCTATTGCTCGCATCGTATGCGCTGCCGATGCCATTAGCGGAGCACGCCCTGGAGCGCGCCGAGAGACAACCACCCTCTACCTTGAACGAATCAAGAATATTCAGCGCATTGCAAATCGCTCCCAAGACGTAGAACGGGTCGATATCATGCACGCTGGCCGAGAAGTAAGGGTCACAGTCGCCGCAAACCACCAAGGAGAAGTCGAAATAGACACTCCACCCACCAGGCCGCATCTAGACGACTCAGCTCTACATCCCCTGGCCCAAAAGATAGCCCAAGAGCTTGAAGAAGAGCTTGATTTTCCCGGTCAGATTCGAGTGACAGTAATTCAAGAGTCCCACTGTGTTTCGATCGCAAAATAAAAGACCTATTGCCGGCCACTGGTGGTTTGCTTCCCTTAGATCACACTGATATCCATAGATATGGTCAATTCACTTAGAAGTTTGATTCCCCTTTCTCTCATTGAAGAACTCATCAGCCTCGCTATGAGCAAAGGTGGAGATTTCGCAGAAGTATACGTTGAACGTAGTCGTGGAAATAGCATAGCACTTGAAGAAGAGAAGGTGCGAGCCGCCAATTGTGCTGTATCACTCGGGGTCGGGATTCGCGTTATTGCTGGCGAAGAAGTCGGCTATGCCTACTCCGACGACCTAGAACCCAAAATTCTCAAAGACACGGCCCTCGTTGCAGCCTCCATTGCACGAGGAGGAAACCCTCCCCCTTCGCTGCGCGTGTCCTCCGTTCAGCTACCAAATCGCTATCCTGTTGCCCCGGCTCCTTGCGAAGTTGCCCCCACACAAAAGGTGGCTCTTTTACGTCGCGGCGATGAAGCTGCCCATAAATACGATAAGCGTATCAAACAGGTCATGGGCTATTTCGTAGATCAAACTAAAGATATTTTGATTGCCACCAGTGATGGAAACCTTGCCGAAGATCGGCAAACCATGTGCCGAATGAATTTTTCAGCCATTGTCGACGATGGCAAAGGCGAACGAAGAACCGGTTTTCACGGTGGGGGAGGCAGAGTACCTTTCGATTATTATCAACAATTCACTCCCGAAGAGGTCGCTCAAGAAGCCGCTCGGATGGCGTGTTCTCAATTGGGCGCTATCGACGCCCCGGCTGGCCCGCAAACCGTGGTCTTAAGTGCCGGCTGGAGTGGTATCTTACTTCACGAAGCGGTTGGCCATGGTCTTGAAGCGGACTTCATTCGAAAAGGTACCTCCCTCTACGCCGGCAAGGTTGGACAACAAGTTGCCTCAGACCTTTGTACGGTGATCGATAGTGCCGCTATTGACCACAAACGCGGCACCCTCAATGTCGATGACGAAGGTCATGTCGCCTCAGAAAAAGTACTCATCGAAAATGGCATTCTCAAAGGCTATATGGTGGACAAATTATCCAGCCAAATTATGGGGATCCCCTCTACGGGGAGTGGGCGCCGTGAGAGTTACCAATATGCTCCCATGCCCCGCATGACCAATACCTATATGGCCGGGGGAAAACACACCCATGAAGAAGTTGTCGAGAGTGTAGAGCGCGGGATCTACTGCGCTGCTTTTGGTGGTGGGCAAGTAGATATCTCCAATGGTAATTTTGTATTCGAAGTTCGAGAGGGCTATCTCATTGAAAACGGAAAACTCACCTCTCCAGTTAGCAATGCCACGCTCATCGGAGTTGGGCCAGAAGCATTAAAGAATGTTTCTATGGTAGCCGACAACCCTAAGTTAGATCCTGGAATAGGTACGTGCGGTAAAGACGGGCAAAGTGTTCCCGTAGGGGTTGGTATGCCAACCATTCGAATGGACAACATCACTGTTGGCGGGACAGGTATCTAAAAATCAATCGCAACCAACCGAGGTAAAACAATGTCAAAGGACTCCTTAAGTGTAGACACTCTTCTGCCAGTTGCCGAACAAATGCTCCAAATCGCCAAGAATCACGGAGCTCAAAGCGCGGATGTTATTGTTGGCAGAAACACCGAATTTGAGGTCAAAGTAGCCGACAACCAAATCAATACACTCACCCAAGCTACTTCCAAAGGACTAGGCCTTCGTGTCTTCGTCGACGATAAGGCAGGTTTTTGCACCACAAGTGACTTCACCAAAGAATCCTTAGAAACTCTCGTTCAACAAGCTATCGCTTCAGCCCGAGAAATAGAAGCCGATGAGTTCAACGGCTTAGCTAATTGCGAACCAATGAGGTGGGATGCAGAAAATCAGTTTGAAGTATACGATGCAGCTATTCCGGCTCTAGAAACAGCAGAGAAAATCAAGTGGGCTTTTGAACTTGAAAACGCAGCGCGATCGACTTCACCGTACGTCACAAAATTTCGCGACAGCGGTATAGCCAACGGCGAAAACATAGCCCTCTTAGCTACATCAACCGGAGCCATCCGCTCCTCTCGCTCAACCAACATTGCCGCCTGGTGTAATCCTATCGCAGAACGAGAGGGCGAACTCCAAACGGAATTTTGGTTCGACTCCAAAACAAATCTATCCGACCTCGAATCACTCGAATCCATAGGTAAGAAAGCGGGAAGCCGCGCAGCTCGAATGCTTGGTGCCAAGCCAGTAAAAACTCAAACTGTCCCCGTCATCTTCGAGCCTCACATGGCCGCAGGTCTCCTAAGCGGCCTTTTGGGAGCTCTCGATGGTGATATGGTTTTTAAGAAATCCTCATTTCTTACGGAGATGCTCAATGAGACCGTAGCCGCGTCGAACCTAAACCTCGTTGACGATCCTCATTTAAGCAGAGGGCTCGCTAGCACCCCGTTTGATGGAGAAGGACTTCGAACTTATAAAAAACAAATCGTGCAAAATGGTATTTTAAAGACATTTCTCTACGATAGCTATACTGCTCGCAAAGCCGGCGTTCAATCTACGGCGAATGGTCGAAGAAGTTATGGCTCCACTCCCCATATTGGCGCATTTAACTTTTACGCCGAAGCAGGCGAATTGGAGCCCAAAACAATTCTCGAGTCAGTACCTCGGGCATTCTTAATGACCCGCGGCATGGGCAGTGGTGTCAACTCGGTAACTGGTGAATACTCAAGAGGTGCCAATGGCCTTTGGATCGAAAACGGGGAGATTTGTCACCCCGTTCAAGAGGTCACCGTAGCTGGTGATTTCCTCACTATGCTAAAGAATATTGACGCCATAGGCTCAGATTTGGAAATGCGTGGGAGCACCGGTGCTCCTACATTAAGAATCGCAGAAATGACCTTAAGCGGAAACTAACGGCGACTAATGCCTCCCTCTAGGATATCAGCGCCAATAGGAACGATAACCTCAATATGAAACTATCTTTGCAACTCACTGGCAAGATTTGGTTATCGGTGAGTATCATCATTATGGGTTACGCCCTCTCTACAATGGTTGGTACCTACTACGGGCTTCAAGCGAAATTGCGACTCTCACAAACCAATGAAGTTCTCTTTCCTGCTACCCAAATAAGCAGCGCAGTTTTGACACAATTTAACAAGCTCGTTCAGCTTTACGATGACGCTGTGGTACTAGGAGACAAAGAGAAACTAAAGGAATCTAAACAAACGACACTATCCATTTTGCGTAGCCTTGGTGAATTAAGGGAAATGCCCCTACCGGAAGTGAAAATTAGCGCCATTGACAAGCTCATTAAGCGCATTTCAAGTTTCTCGGCGGATGCACTTCGTGTCTACCCGAAGCTCATTCCTGATGCCCTCGAAACCGAAGTAGATGGCTCGCCTCTTCCAGGAGCTTCGTCAAGTAGTTCAATCAATTCAAGAGCAGAACAAGAGCTCGAGGGGGAAGCAAAGGAAGATCACTACTACAAATTGGCAGGAGTATTAGCCGAGGAAACCGAAACACTAGAAATTATTCTAGAAGATCTATCTCAAGACTTTGCCAGCGATCTTCAAAATGGACTCGAAGAAATAATAACCAGAGACGACAGTCGTCGTAAGCTCGGCATTGTTCTTTTTGTCTTGGTCGTTCTGGGCTCAATTATTGTTATAGCCGTCGTCGTGAGGCGTTTTATTACAGTTCCCATGGCACAAACCGTAACGATGCTCGAAAACCTTGGCCGAGGCAATCTCAATAGCCGGTTGGGCTTTCGAAGTACGGACGAAATCGGCAGAATGGCTCTCGCAATGGATGCATTCGTCGAAAATCTCAATCAAAAAGTTGAAATCGCGGAATCCATCGCGGCTGGAAACCTAAGTGCCGAAGTAACATTAGCATCCCAGGAAGATACCCTTGGAACCGCCATGGGTACCATGCTCAAGCACCTTAAAGCGAACCGAGTCGTTATAGAGGACAATATTGCCAACCTCAAAGCACAAGCACTTAAACTTCGCGAAGCAAATTCGGAGTTGATGCGGGAAATCACCGAAAGAAAAGAAGCAGAAAAAAAGCTAGCCAATGCGCAACAAAAGCTAATTGAAACTTCGAGACAAGCCGGTATGGCCGAGATTGCCACCGGAGTGCTTCACAACGTAGGCAATGTCCTCAACAGCGTGAACGTGTCGGCCATTCTCGTTGCCGATAAAGTTCGCAACTCCCAAATAAGCGGCCTTCAAAAGGCATCGGAGCTGATTGAACGTAATAAAGACGATTTGGCTCCATTTTTCATCGAAGATAGCCGTGGGAAGCAACTCCCGCGCTACCTTTACCTATTATCGCAGCATCTAGATAAAGAACGCACCGAAGTTCTCACCGAGGTAAGCTCCCTCCTCCAGAATATTGCTCACATCAAAGAGATCGTGAATCTTCAGCAAAATTATGCAAAAGTTTCTGGGATCTTAGAAATACTGAATGTCAAAGATTTGATCGAGGATGCCATCCGCATTAACCGTGGCCGGCTGGAAAAATATGAAGTTGAGGTAGAACGCCACTATGCCTCGCTAGACCCGATTCAACTTGATCGACAAAAAGTACTTCAAATTCTAGTAAACCTAATCAAGAATGCTGCTGATGCCCTCGGAGAGTCCAAAACAAAACCGGCGACAATCTCCGTAAGAACAAAGTTAATTGCCCCAAATACCGTACGTATTACCGTAACCGACAATGGCATTGGAATATCTCAAGATGCGTTGACTCGAATTTTTGCTCACGGATTTACGACAAAAAAGAAGGGGCATGGATTCGGCCTGCATTCCGGTGCATTAGCTGCCAAAGAAATGGGTGGTTCGCTGGTGGCTCAAAGCGAAGGTCCCGGTAGGGGAGCTTCGTTTCTCCTCGACCTCCCCTTTAGTGAAAACGTGGAAGATTGATTCATGGATATTCTTGGCGACGAAAAAAATAATCGAATCTTGATTGTAGACGACAACGAGTCCATTCACGATGATTTTCAGAAGATATTAACTCCAAGGGTTTCCTCCACGGAACTCTCAGATCTGGCCGCAGACATATTTGGAAGCTCAAGCACAATTCAAATGGAGCCAACCGAGAGCCTCTATGAATTAGATTTTGCGACCCAAGGACTCCAAGGTGTACAAAAGGTAAAAGATTCCCTTATTGCTCAAAAACCCTACGCATTGGCATTCGTGGACATGCGGATGCCGCCCGGATGGGATGGTCTCGAAACCATCGAACACATGTGGAAAGTCGATCCCAATATCCTTGTGGTCATTTGCACGGCACATGCAGATTATTCGTGGGAAGAGATCATAACCCGGCTAGGGCAAACAGAACGCCTCCTTATACTCAAAAAACCATTCGATAATGTAGAGGTCTCTCAACTCGCTATTTCTCTCACAGAAAAATGGACACTAGGGTTTTATGCGCGCCTGAAACTCTCCCAACTCGAAGAAATGGTGGAAGAGCGCACTCATGAGCTTCAAAAAGCAAGAGACGAATTGGATGCGGCCAACCAAATCAAAACTCAATTTCTAGCCAATATGAGTCATGAAATTAGGACTCCCATGAATGGAATCATCGGCTTTTCCGAAATTCTGCTTCATGAAGAAATCAACGAGGAGCAACGAGATTCGCTTCTTTTCATCAAGAAAAGTGCGGACAATCTGATGAAGATAGTCGACCAAGTCCTTGACCTCTCCGAATTAGAGAGCACTGGGCTCTCATTGGAACGAGTCGTATTCGATATCAACGTATTACTCACAGATTTGACCAAAGCATACCAACTAAAACTCAAACAAAAAGCAGTCAAGTTTGAAAGTACTTATTCAAACCTTCCACCAGGTTTGAGAGGAGATCCTACCCGCCTTAGACAAATCATCATCAATCTCTTAAGTAATGCACTAAAATTCACAGAGTCAGGAACCATCAAACTAGAAGTTCTTTTCAAACAAGCTAACGAATCAAGTGTTGAATTGGAATTTGCTGTCAGCGACACGGGGATTGGGATCGCTCCAAATCATCACGAGCTCATTTTTCAATCCTTCCGACAGGCCGATGGCTCCACCACACGAAAATTTGGAGGTGCAGGACTGGGGCTCTCCATTTCGAAAAAACTAGTGGAATTGATGGGAGGCCAAATTCAAGTTTCGAGTAAATTAGGAAGTGGAGCAACGTTTCGTTTCTCGATTCGGTTCGAGCATGCACAAGCTAACTATCAAGGCACCCCGCTATCCGTTGATGCCTTAGCTGGTCGTGATGTTCTAATCATAGACTCGAGCACGGTATCCCTCGGCGTAATCGGTCGCTTGGTAAAGGAGTTAGGCCTCATTCCAACCCTAAGAACAAGTCTTCAAAATGGTGTTAATTATTTACAAACCAGCGAGAAGCAGCCAGAACTCGTAATCATCGGGTTGCAACATCCTTCTGAAGATGAGCTGAGTTTGGTCAAATCGAGTCGGGCATCGAGCACCATGGGGAGCCTTCCCCTCATAGCCATGGCCTCCGATCCAAGTCCCGGATCTGCGGCTCTATGCGAGCAAGCCGGTTTTTCAGGTTTTCTACCCAAACCACTGCAAAAACGAACTCTGCAAGAAGTCATCTGCAGTGTCTTGGGACAAAATCAACAAGCAGAGCAACCGATCATTACAAGGCACAGTGCCAAGGAAACTATTATCCGAAACATTAAGATTCTCTTGGTAGATGAAAATGACCTCAAACGAGAACTTGCACTTCGAGTCTTAGAAACCATTGGATGCGGAGTTGCCCCCATTGGTAGCCTCGCATTAATTCCAGCCCAAGTAAGAGCCGAAAATTACCACTTGATTCTTCTAGATCTGGATGCCTCCATAACTTCGAGTCTAGAATCGACGCAAGCTCTTCGAGCCAATGGCTACACAGGAGCAATCATTGGAGTTGGCTCCGATCTAAGCGAAATCAACGTAGGCAAATGCATCAATGCGGGCATTAGTGCCTGTATTGAACGCCCACTTAACAAAGAGAATGTCATTCAGCAGATCCATCATTGGTGCGTTCTCTAAATTCAAAGCAATTCATCGGCCATGCTTGAATTGATTTCCAGGGTAATTTAATTTAGCGAATTCGATTCCTTTATCTGCAACT
>CAXGXL010000070.1:0-10169 GCA_964013555.1 uncultured bacterium | reverse complement strand
CAGTACATTGGCCCTATCCTAGGATGGAAGCAATGACCCTCACAGAAAAAACACTAACTCGAATAATTGTGCTGATGTGGCTGCCGAATTGCACCATTACAACCGTAAATATTCCTCAAAAAACCGCATTAGAAAACCAACTAATTGGCGAAATGCTGCCGCTTACCGAAGAGGAGCTTCTTTTGGCTTCGGTGCGCTCTGAAACCGAGGCTCAAACCTTTGCTTCACAGCCCAGCATCGCTGCCCGCCGCAGGCAGTTATTTAACCGAGACGATATCATAGAATTCAAGAAAAAGGGGTGCCTGGGTGAATCGTTGAAAGCTCAACTTGTCTTCCAACCATGCGAACTCGCGGACCAAGAAAATTCTTCTCTTCGCAGAAAATTGATTGAAGAGGAAAATAAGGATCGGGAAGTTATCATTACATGGTTTATTATCAACGACCCTACCCTCGCACCCTCTGATAGAAATCAAGTCATTGAAATTTATCGACAACTCTTGATACGTCAATCACCACCGGGAACACCTATTCAGAAAACAGCAGCTAGCTGGAGCCCAAAAAACCAAGAGCCCCAATTACAACAATGAGAATTCCTCACAAGATATCCAGGGGGGTAGTCCCCATAACGTTGTTCTTCTTGATGGGCTGTGGCTCTACCACCTCCTCAGGTCCAACAATCGACTTACCTGCCCCAAATCAATCCCATTTTTATCCGCCTATTCCCATCGCTACCGGCCCCGCTGATGAATTCCAACCATCTCTATCAGCGAATTCACCGGATATAATCTTTGTTTCCCAACAGGGTGGCAATTTAGATATCTATCGCTTGCAACCCGAAAATCCAACTCCCCACCGGCTCACAACCCACTCCACCGACGACACCGAACCGAAATTGTCCCCATCCGGAAAGTACATTGTTTGGGTCTCCAAGGCTGATGACGTCAAAGGGGATATTTGGATTATGAATTCAGATGGCACACAAGCCCGTGCACTTACAGATCGTCGTACTTCTGATCGGGCGGCTATTTGGCACCCCAATGAGTCAAGTATCTTCTTCACAACTCGATCTGTCGGCGAACGCTTCGAACGAATCGAAGAGCTTCATATAGAAACCGGTGAGCGACGCATTGTCGTTGCCAAGGGGTACGATCCGGCCCTTAGCCCTGATGGCTCGGTTTTATGCTTCGCCAATCTTGACGAAAATTATCAACCCCGAATTTACGCCAAATTACTGGGCACGGAAAAAGAAGTACCGTTAACAACAGGGACTTATGCTTCAGGTATGCCATTTACCGCATCGAGCGGTTTATCAGACAATTCCACTCAGAACGCCAGTGCGCCCTTTGATTTGTTTTTCGCAAGATTTATCGACGATGAAAATAAAGACGGAAGCATTAATCTAAAAGATGGCCCCGGGCTCTGGAGCCTAAAAGTAGATCCAGCTTCCTTAGAAAGCACGATTAAAAACCAACCTAGTCCGTTGACTACGAGTGAATCGGGACAACTTTTTGCCGCAGCTACTCCCGATTACCTTCTCTACAGTATTCGTCGCTTCCAAGATCTTGATCTCTACGCCCTACCGATCACAGGTATGATTTCGAACAAAGTCATCCCTGACCAACTTCTAGAGTCAGTCCAATCCAACCCCAAAGTCAAAGAACGTCGCATCGTCCTAAGGCATCTCATTGCAAACCACCCAACGCTCGCTCCTTTAGCCCACTATCAACTCTCTAGGGAACTCATGAACGAAGAAAACTTCGATGGGGCGCAGCAAGAACTGGCTGAAGTGGTCAGAAAATCTTCCTCCAATGAAATGAAGGCAATCGCGGAACTTCAAGCCAAGCGTGTTCAACTTTTGAAAGCCTTAGGCGTACAACTTGACATTCAAACCCCTGAACAACACGACTTAGTGCAGCAACTCCAAGCAAGAGCGACGGAATATACACGCCAATACGCCCAATCTGATGCAGTGAGGCACCGAGCTCATCTTTTACTAGCAGAAACTCAATTGGCACTTGGTAAGAAGGAAAAAGCAATCTCGAGTCTCGAAATTCTGGGTAACAACGATGCAGCTTCAATCGAAGATCAAGGCTCAGCTCTGTATCGCCTTGGAGCGTTATACCGGCGCCTTGATCGAATTGCGGATGTAGAAAGGGTTACCAAACCTCTGCTCAATCCTCGATTTAGAAAGGAGTCTCATCTAGTAGAATCTGCAATTAATCGCTGGGTAGCAACCGTTGCCAACTCTACTCTACAGTCTCCCCTGGCTGGCCTACATGACTTAGTCACGCGCTACAAACACAAACCGCAATTGGCTGCCGCAGCACTGGCTAATTTCGCGATAGAGCAGGAAAATAAAGGGCATAGGGAATTAGCCTTGAATCAATGGAGTCGACTTCTCGAAGAGTTCCCCAATCAATCTTCTCATCGCGCAAAAGCCCTCGAACAAAGTGCCAGCCTGGCCATAGAATTAAAGAAGAGCTCCCTGGCAATTGAGTCGTTAGAGCAATTGATTCGTGAATTTCCTTTTGACCCAACAATACGCAATAGAGCCCAGTCTCAAATAGCCAAATTTGCTCTGGATAGAGCCGCTGCGGAGGAAGCCCAGGGCCATTTGAGTAAAGCCTACGAACTCTATAACACTCTCGTTAAATCCAACCCGGCTTTAATTGAAGCGCACCGAAACAGAATTAGGTTGGCCTCGAGATTAGGTAAACTACAAAGCCACATTCCCTACTACACACAATGGGCTCAAAACGAGCCCCTGAATCAAAAAGCCAGGTATTGCTTCGGGTTGCTTTTAACCTATCCCCCCTTATTGGATCTGAAACAAGCAGAACGTGAAATTACTCTCGCTCTTAGTATTTCACCAAGATTGGCACCCGCCCACTTAACCCTCGGTTGGATCTTGGAACTTCGAGAATCCAAGAGCCCCAATAAAGGACATCTAGAAAGAGCTATTCAAAGTTACGAAACAGCAAGAGATTTAATTGATACCACATCACCTCAACGACAATTCGCTGCAATAAACCTTAACTTAGGGAACGCTTTTTTCAAACTTGGCAAAATAGACAAAGCATTCGATGCTTTCTTACATAGAGAAATAAGTGGCTTACCCTTTAGGAATCGCCATCGAGAGTTGATCTTTAGAACTCGCTTTGCTCGAAGTGCGATCAGCCAAGACGCCCTTGATGTAGCCATTGATCAAGGAGCTATTGCCCTACGTATTGCAGAGTCAGGGACCCAAATAGATTCTGATAAATCTTATCTCCCTAAGGTATTGGCTATTCAAGGGGCGAGCCATTTTCAAGCGGAGCTCTATCAAGAAGCTGCAGATTTCTTTCGCCAAGCCTTTGATTTACTGGCAGCACGTCAGGATTGGACCTACGCTATACCACTTTTGCGGGGTGAAGCACTCTCCAAAATGCAATTAGGCGACTACGTATCAGCCCAAAAGTTGTTCGCTGAACTAAAAGCTCTCTTAAAAGAAGGGTTTGAACCCAATATTGCCACCGGTTCCATTTTTGCGCTCGGTGCAGAAGTGCCCGCTTCGCCATTCAATATCACACGAGCCCCAAAGGGATTTTCCCCCGCAGATGAGCTGGATATCGCCCTTGGTGAAATGAGTCGCTCACAATTGCGCCTTGGAAATACAGAAAGTGCTGGGGCGCTCTTAGAAAAACGTATTAATGGACTAAGAGAACTGGCCTCCCCCCACAAGAAAAGCAATAGATTAAAGCCCGAGCTCTCTTCGGTACTGCACGAATATGCAATAGTCGAAGCTCGACTAGGAAATATGAATTCCGCATATGCCCTTTGGGAGGAGCTCCTAGAAAGTCCTTCAAGTTTTACACCCACTGAGTTTGGTAATATTCTAAAGAGTCTCCTAAGCTCCAATTTCCATAAGAGAATCCCAAGCTCCTTACGAATTCTCATAGAAAAAGCAATAACCGAACTACTCCAACCATCCCATGAACAAAGTCATTTACCCTCCCCTGAACTTGCATCATTAGGCCTCGAAAATGCGCAGCGATTCGCTAGCCTTTACCACCTCCTACAATACGAAAACCCCGTAGAAACCATTGGCAAATCTAACGAGAAGTCCTTTGTCAACTTTCTACATGAACTGGAGAAGCGTGCTTCACATCTATCCCAAGCAGAACAGTTCGCGCAGGCCTCTCAAGATACAAATCTATTAAAAAAAATACACTACCTTCAAGGAACGGGTTCAGTGCTAGGAGCAGACAATCTGGAAACGTGGCAGGATGCATATGATTGGTACATACTTCTGAAAAACGAATCCAAGGAAATCCGAAATGTATTTCTTTCCAGAGCGGTGCATTTGTACCGTAATTCTACATGGCCAGGGTTTTCCTCCACCATCACCAACTTTACGACCGAAGTTACCAATCAATTCATGCACACATACAAAGCACATGAAATTTGGGAACTTTTAGAGCGCAAAAGACTTGTTCAATGGAGCCCCGAGCTCGGTAGACTACCGAGTAGGTTAGCAGACAAATGGCAAGAACTGATTCAAAGTAGAACAAAACCCAAGCTGCACCGATCACGGCTGAGCAAAGCGTCTCCCCTGGTCCGCTCTCTTGAAGCGCATCCCGCACCCATTTCTGCAATTCATAAAAGGCTCGATGAGGAAAGCCTCTTGTTGCAATTCTTCAACCTATCCCCGACCAGAGGTCTTTGGTTCGTCTTTAGCTCGAAGGAACTGAAAATCATATTAGAGAAAGATACAAGCAATCAGAAACTTGCCAAACACCTCTCAGAGCAAGAGTACAAAGGGATCCAAAAGCTCTACGTTGACTTTGGTGAAACCACTGCTAAAGCGGATTTCTTTCCTCCATTATTTGGCCGCTCACTCCAAATCTCAGAAATCATCTCCCCTTCGTACTGGCTGGCTCGTTTCGCCCCCAACGACATTCCAACCGCCGATGTTCAAACCCAGCAAAACCTAAACAACACTCGTTTTAAGTGGAACTTCTTTGACATCTTAATCAACAAGGTAGAGCTAGGAATTCAGCGTCCCGGTTCTCTCAGACCCTTTTTCACTGACAAAGTAAGTCCTACCCCTCGGCTCTTAAGCGAACTCACGCAGGCCGGTTTTAATTCAAGAGGTGTGGTAATTGCGTCAAATCCTCGTACGGTGCTTACTCGAAAATTAGTAAGTCAAGAGCTCTTTTTCTACAATGCAACCCGCTTGATCTTCGCCCCTAATGCGTCACCCCCTATTTTAAAATCCCTGGTCCAAAAGGAAACCGAGCTTTCCTCCTTATTGGCCTCCAAGATATCGATGCCATCATCAACCTATTCGGGAATAATGGGTTACGCTCCTACCCTCCGGGTAATAGGTGCAGTTGAAGGCCTTCTAGCCATGGCGGGCCGGTGCAAAATAGCATCAAAACGAGCCGCTGCTGCAACGGAAAAAGCCAGTAAAAAACTGTGGAGTATTGCTGAAGAGGAATTTCAATCCCTATTGAACTTCATTGACTTTCTTCAAAAGCCCGAGTCAATAGAAGTTTTAAGCAAAGCCGACAGACTCTTTCCCAATGGCACATCGAAAAAATTGATCAAAACAGCTCGCAGTCTACCCAAAATACTACCTAAATTTTCTCTCAATTACCGGAAGAAATTGTCACAAATAAAAGTAAGAACCGGTGATTTGAGAGGTTCGATTCAGCTCCAAAATGAAATCGTTCTTGCTTACAATAAAGCCAACAAACCAGCTCATGAGGGGACGGCATTGATGAACCTCGGAAAAGCTTACGCGCGGGTACGCGTTACAAAAAGTGCTAAGCGTGCTTTCTCTGAGTGTATAATCAAAGCAAGGCAAGTTAAGAAACGAGATCTTGAAGCTGATTGCTATTCCAATCTGGGTTCCGCATATCGAAGTGAGTTCGACTACACCCAAGCTAAAACTCATTATGAGCAAGCAATTGCCCTCTACAAAGAAATCAAACACCCCAACGAAATTCATCCAACTCGATACTTGGGCCTGCTCTACGAAAGCTCCCTAAACAACTATACCCAAGCGCTGAAACTCTTTGAGCGGGCCCACAAACTGGCGCTTGGGCAAAATGATTCTACCTTAATGGCTCAAACTCAATTGGATATAGCCCGTGTCCAGCGCCAAGAGGGTACCTACGAGTCGGCTATTGCCAGTTGCCGTAAGGCCCTGGTCATGACTCCTGAAACGAACCCGGTTCTCAAAGGAAGTACCCTTCTGGAACTCGCCAGGAGTTATTGGTATCTAGGTGACTACCCACAAGCTCGTTTAAACCAGCAAAAGGCCCACAAACTAGCACTCCAGAATGGAAAGCGATTTCTGGAAATACAAGCTAAAAGCCTTGCGGGCCTCATTGCCTTAAACCAGGGTCAATACGAGGAGGCGAAAAACTGGATTAATGATGCGCTTTATTTGAGTAAACAGACTCGCCGGCCTGCGGAAGTAGCAATTCAATTGAATAATCTGGGAACTGTTTTTCGCGCGAACGGAGAGTGGGACAAAGCAGAGCGAGCTTTCAAACAGGCGCTGAAAATCGACACTCAATTAGAGAGTCTAGAAGGGCAAGCCTATGACCTCCGTAACCTGGGGGTTAACCAGGCCCGACAAAAACAATTTGCTAAGGCTCGTCAAACGCTAAAAAAAGCTCTGAAACTAAGCCAGCAATTGGGAAGTCAATACAACGAGCTACAATCCATATACGCTCTAGCTGAACTCAGTGAGGCTATGGGCAACCAAAAGTCCATCGGACTTTATGAACGGGCCGTTGTTGCAGCAAGAAAATTATGGAATCGAGAGGTATTATGGCGCTCCCTCTATGGGGTGGGACGTAGTCACCAAAAAAGAGGTTCAAAAAGTAAAGCACTTGAATACTATCAAAAGGCCATCGCTATCGCCGAACAATTGGGGCATCAACGAGCAGCTGCGGACTCACCGTTTAGCCGAACACAACTCTATGGTGATTGTCTGCATCTTCTTGCCGAGATGAAAAAACAAGACGAGATATTTGAATACTCTGAGCGCGCAAAAGCTCGAGGCCTCGTAGACACGTTAATTGGTTCTCCCTTAGAGCCGATGGACTCACGAGCTAAAAACATGCTCTTGGCAGAAAAGAGGGAACGACGACTGCTGCGTTCTCTCGAGCGCACGCAAGACCTTAACGCCATTGAATCACAAAGAGAAAAATACAAGGTGGTTTTGAGTAACTTCTTGAAAGCATACCCTCAGTTAGCACGTACCCAGGTCATTGCTCCAACTACCTTAGAAAGGCTACAAGCAACTCTCCCAAGTAAGACAGTGGTTCTCAACTACATTGTATCGGGTTCATTCAATGCCATTATGCTTATTTCTTCCGAAACGACCAAAACAATACCCATATCGTTCAAAGCCGATATTCTCCAAAAACAAGTCCTAGACTTAATATTTCGGATGAGTTCATTCGCACCGGTCAATGACCTTATGGACACTCTGGCAAAGCTATTAGTAGAGCCCATTGCTCCGCACTTAGAATCTTATAGAAATTTGGTAATCGTTCCAGACGGACCACTTGCCATGGTACCATTTGCCGCTCTTCCCTTCGACAACAAAGAGCTCATTGACTATTTTAACATAAGCTACGAAACCTCCGGTAGTTCACTGCACGAACGAATGCGGGACCAAACTCCACAGCCACCGCGGTCCATACTTGCGTTGGCTCCTGCAAAGGACCTCCCGTATAGCAAACTAGAAGTTCTATCCATCGAGGGAGCCAAGGTATATTTGGGCAAAGAGGCAACCACGAAGCACATCTTCAGCAAGACTGTCGATGCTCTAGCCATTGCAGCCCACGGAAGGCTCTCGATGGAAACACCTCTATCAAACGGTTTTCTCCTCTACGAGGAGAGCCCCAAGGCCTCCAAAAAGAATGAGAGCGGCTCACCAACCTTGGTGACGGTGAAGAGTGTGTTTGAATCAAATGGTGCACCATCACTTGTCACTCTCAGTGCTTGTCATGCATGGGATCAACACGCTAGTGCTACGCAAAACCTTAGCATCCCCTGGTTGAGTGTAGCCAATGCGTTTATGGTAGCAGGAAGCCAAAGTGTATTGGCGAGTCAAGGCAGGGTATCAGACTTGGCCGCGGCTGTGTTAATGAAACGATTTTACCGAAATCTAAAAAACCAACCGCGGGCTACAGCCTTAAGGAATGCCAGCCTAATAGTAAGAGAGTATTTCGCACACCCGGCCCATTGGGCCGCTTTTTCTTTGCTTGGTGATCCCAGGTAAGCTACGAGCGAGAAACAAAAAGATAATCGGCTTTTTTATCTAAAGCACGACTATCCCCACTGGCTCTCTTTTTGTGAGCATTGGGATTGAGGTAGGCATCCAGGGCCGTTCGCACAAGAGCAGAGATATTTTCCTCATCCAAAACGGCCCGCAGTTTAAGGGCCTTGATTTGGTCTGGTCGCAAATAATAGGTAGCGCGCTTAAAATCCACTGAGTTTCGCTTAGCAGCACTGGGCTTAGTAACTGAATCCATCCTTATCATGTCTCCGTAGCTTGGTCTTGACATACTAGCCTCCACACCCAATTGATATTCAATGGGTTACCGCGGTGGCGCACCGCGGAAAAACTCCATAGCAACTTGTTTACAAAACAAATTAGCCGGGTCCCACAATAAGATCAAAAAATAGGCGGATTGTTCATGAAAATAGCACTCAACCCGAACTCTTAGCGGCGCCAAATCCACGGAGTTAAAAGAACAACCACGGAAAAAAGCTCTAAGCGCCCCAATAACATCAAAAAGCTCATGACCCATTTCACGGTATCTGGTAGATGCCCCCAATTTTCGGTGGGGCCCACACGCCCCAACCCAGGTCCAATATTAGCGAGCGCGGATACTGAGGCTGTCATGGCCGTAATGAGGTCGTAATCAAAAAAAACCATCACCGCGGTGCCTGCGAAAAATGAAAAGACAAAAAGACTACCAAAAGCCATGATATTTGAAGCAACGTGAGGCTCAAGAACTCGTTTGCCAAGCTTTAGTGGCCGGACCCCATGCGGAAAAATCATTCTGTGTAACTCACGCGATACGCTCTTAGAATAAACCAAAATACGGGTTACCTTCATTCCGCCGGCGGTTGACCCCATACAGCCTCCCATAAACATCAAGGCTATCAGTACAAAATGTGTCAACGGAGACCATTGTTGAAAATCGTAAGTCGCAAAGCCCGTAGTGGTAGAAACAGATACGATCTGAAATGCTACTGTCCTTATGGACTCCTCCCAAGAACCGAGCAAAGGCTCCACCAAGACCCCTATGATCGTAGCCGCTATCAAGAAAACAACATAGGTTTGAAATTCGATATTTCCGAAGGCGCGTTTGAACTGCCCGCGCAAAACGAGGGCATGTCCTGAAAAACTGGTACCAGCAACAAACATAAAGAATATAAGGACCCATTGAAGATAGGGAACCTCAAAATAGGCAATGGATTCGTTATGTGGCGAGAACCCTCCTGTCGACATTGTCGTAAATGCATGACACATGGCATCGAACGGGGTCATGCCACCGGCCAATAATAAAAGAGCCAGTACGCCGGAAAGCAGCAAATACAGCTGCCACATCTCTTTCGCCGAGTCAGTTATTCGAGCCTGGTCACGCTGATATGTGATTCCCCCAGGCGTCTCTGCCTTCAAGAGCCGATACCCTCCAACTCCTAATAGAGGTAAAAGGGCCACACTCAGTACCACGATCCCCATCCCTCCCAGCCACTGAGTCATAGAGCGCCAAAACTGCAAACCAGGTGGTAGCAACTCTACGTTCGCAAAGATCGTGGCCCCCGTCGTGGTAAATCCACTCATTGTCTCAAAGAATGCGTCGGTAACGCTCTGTGTTGCTCCACTCAAAAGGTAGGGTTGCATTCCCAACAACGTAAAGAGTAACCACGAAAAAGAAACGACCGCAAAACCCTCTCGCAACCTTACAAGTGCTTGAGAAGTTCGAAATATAGAACGTAACGCAGCCCCAAATAAAAGTGCTATGATCGCGGTGACAAAGAAAGCTTGGATTTCCTTAGAAGTAGCTAATTCTCCCGTTTCGTACCAGCAGGCTACTAGCAAGGGCGCTACAAGGGCTCCACCAAGAATAAGAGAGAGATTACCTAATACATAA
>CAXGXL010000069.1:0-10208 GCA_964013555.1 uncultured bacterium | reverse complement strand
CAACTTAGGGGTCGAATGCAACCTTGGCGCCACCACCGGCAGATGCGCCACACTGCCAGAAAGCTCTTTTGCAACTTGCTCAACAAAAGCCAAGGCTATCTCAGGATCAAAATCCCCACCGAAAAACCACAGATGTTCAGAAGCATGAAAACGCTTCTGATGGAGTTCTCGAATGTTAGCAAGAGTCACTGTGTCCAAATTCGAAATAGTTCCAGCCGGATCTCGACCCAAAAGATGATCTTCAAATAGGTATTGTCGAAAAAAGAGGTTCGCCAATAAATCATCTTCGTCGCGCTCGGCCTCGAGTTCTTGTTTGCATTCTTGAACGAGGGTATCAAATTCAAGAGGGTCCAGTGCTGGCTCACGTAGCATCTCCATAAGCAACTCGACCGTGGGTGAAAAATAGCGTTTCAAACAAACACATCGGAACAATGCAAACTCTTGGGTAAGGGTTACCCCCAAAGAAGAGCCCATAGACTCCAATGCTACATTAAACTCAGAGCGAGTTTTCGTAGCCGTACCTCGCCCCATCAGTTCGAATAGCAGGTGGGTGGCGCCATTTTGGCCTGGGCCATCAGCCCAAGCACCATGCCGAATTCCAAAAGCAAATTGCACCATCGGAAGGCTCAGATCTTGGCAAATAAGAGCCGTAGCTCCCGCAATATCATATCGCTCTATATTCAAACCCTTAGCAAAGTTCATTGGCTACTCTTGTAACGTCTCATCCGCGCCGGCCATAACCACCACGCGCCTTGAGGACTTGAATATATTTCCCGCCAATTGCCGACATTGCTTTGCTTCTACCTTTCCCCAGGCGTCCTTCACTCGAAAAACCAATGAAAAATCTTCGAAATTCGACTCGTAATGCCCCAATGCTTCGGCTAAGCCCTCTGAAGTCTTAAGGCTCATTAACCAACTCAATTCTAGACTGTTCTTAGCTTTCTCTAGTTCTGCGCACGAAAGCTCGTCGTTTGCCAACAGATCGAGCTCTTGTTGGAAAACCCTCAAAAGGTCTTCTGGCTCAACCCCTGAGCGCATCACAATCGAAAATTCTACCAACCCCCGCTCAGAAAAAGGAGCCAGATAACCAGAAATATCCAAAGCCAGAGCTTCCTCGATCACCAACCGCCTATAAAGCCGGCTACTTTCTCCATTTACCAGAAGCTCCGTTAAGATTTCCAGTGCCGGAAAATCAACATCCGATTGAGCCACCCCCAAAAACCCCACCATCATTTGCGGAGTAGCACTCGCTAAAGACAGGCGATACAAAGAGGGGCCATGAGAAGCAACCACGGGGTTTGGATTGAAAGTGGGAATCGGTTGCGGGGCAATATCGCCATAGCCCCGAGCCAGACTCGAAAGCACCTCTTCAAAATTCAGATCTCCCACCACAACCACCGTCGCATTATTGGGAGCATAATAGGTTCGATAAAACTCCTTCAACTCGGTAACGGTGACCGCCTGTAAATGCTCCATGTACCCCAAAGTCGGCCAAGAGTATGGATGTTCCCCAAAAACATTTTCGTAGAGCAATTGTGTAAGTGCACCGCTTGGAGAGTCGTCAATGCATAGCCTGCGTTCATTCTTGACAACATCGACCTCACTTCGAAATGTCTCTTCATCCAAAAGCAATCCAGTCATTCGATCTACTTCAAAATCAACCAATACCTCAAAATTGTCCCCCTCATTGCTCATTGCTGCTGTATAATAGGTCCAATCGACCCAGGTCGCCGCATTGGTCTCACAACCTCGAGACTCCATCTCTCGATCAAATTCACCGATCCCATGCTTGGAGGTGCCCTTGAACATCAGGTGTTCAAAAAGGTGGGCCACCCCAGTGCACCCAGGCTTCTCGTTGCGGCTGCCCACTTTAAACCAGGTCTGATAGGTAAAAACCGGGGCCCGACGATCGCTCATTAATACAATTTTCAAACCATTGTTTAAACTAAAGCGGGCCGCACTCATCCCCGGTGAGAAATCGAACTCGAAATCATAAGAAACTGTTATTTCTGTTTTTTTCGTGACCTTAGAGGCCACCTCTTCCCATTGAATCTTCGGCGAAGGAGCCTTTTTCCTCTTAGTTGGTCTTTGTTTTGCCATTTTATTGCTTTACCTCTTCATCCGCCTACAATGGCCTCAGGTCACACACATTAACTTACGCATTGCCTGAGAGTTCTTAATAAATCAACATGTTACAAGAAAAAGCTTAAACCTGATGTTAAAAGAAAGATGGCGACATGAAGTCGCTTCCCTGCTAGATTATTAGTAGATAATTGAAAGAAAGTTTGAATCAGTCACCTCAGGGAGCCCCCTCCGACTTCCGCTTGGTGACTCTTCGAAACGGCGGGCGCGCACCCGCCGTTTCACCTTTAGACTGCCACTATCGTTTTTTTGAAACACGTTGAATTTTATTAGAAAAGTGTTTCGTTTCTTGAGCCGCGAACCTTGCCAAAAATTTCGGCCTGAGGTAGATGCCGCCCGGTATGGTGTCATCAAAAATGCTAACGCTCGCAAGTCGGTACCAATTTGCCTCATTGGCTATTTTGGCTTTGGCGTCGCTCTTTGTTGACCGCGAGATTGCTATAGCAACGCTAGCTGGCGGCTCCTTAATGGGAGCTAACTTTTGGCTGATGCGGTTTTTACTCTTCAAAGCAATGGGTGGAGCCAAACCATCGGTAGCGTATGCGTTGTTGCTGGCAATCAAATTTGGAGTGGTTTTGCTGCTCTTATGGGTGTTGGTAGAGCAACTCCGGCTTCACCCTACGGGAATTGCTCTTGGGCTCTTAACACTATTTATTGGAGTTGGCTTGAGTGTTGTGCACCTTGTGTTGCAACCAAAACCAACTGCTTAAAATTGAGATATTTTGTAAGGACAAAGTAAGATGGAACACGGTGTTACTTGGCTAAACTTCTTACCTGGCTACAGACAAATCGATGAATACCTCCGAACGGTTCAACCCGATGGTGGGTTCTTGGGCGTACCGGTGGTCTTCCAACACGTTGCTGCCGCTATCTTGGTAACCATCGTTCTTTACCTCATCGCCTTTAGAGCGCGAGGGCAGTTAAACACCGCACAAGACAGCGGCCTTGTTCCCGAACCCAAGATTTCAACTCGCAACTTCCTCGAGTTAGTTTTTGAGGCCTTGTACAAGCAGACCCAATCCATGATTGGAAAAAAAGAAGCCGGCCGATACTTTCCCGTCTTGGCAGCGCTTTCCCTCTTTATCTTCTTTTCAAATATTCTCGGTCTTGTCCCTGGTTTTGCTCCCCCCACAGACAATTGGAATACAACATTTGCTTGTGGCGGGTTCGTCTTTCTTTACTACAATTTTCATGGTCTTCGAGTAAACGGATGGGCCCATATTGAGCACCTTGCTTTTCCTGCGGGCAAAGGCATTCTTGGTTTTGTGTTACTTCCACTCTTATTTCCCATTGAAATTGTCTCTCATTGCGCTCGTCCCTTCTCTTTGGGAGTTCGCCTCGCTACAAATATGATTGGCGATCATGCTGTTCTATTTGCCTTCTTAGGTCTAGTTCCGATTTTGGTCCCACTTCCATTTCTGGCTCTGGGACTTATGGTCTCCATGATTCAAACCTTGGTTTTTGTTTTACTCAGCATCATTTACATTGCTTTGGCGGTAGATGAAGCTCACCACGATGAAGATCATGGAGAAGAACACGGGCATGCGGCTTCCGCACATGCCTAAAAAGTAATTTTACCCCCTAAATAGTTTCTTTTTGGTAGCTCGACGTTGGTGTGGAGAGTGAAAGTGAGAGAGAGAGTCGAGTAAAAAAAATGAACTCTGGGCAACATAAAAAGGAGTCTTCAATGACTAAACTACAAAAGCTATTTCTAGCAGTGAGTTCTTTCTCTGCAGTAATTATGACATCTGGTATCGCTTTCGCAGCTGAAGGCGTTGCATCCAAAGGTGACGGCGCGTGGCTCGCTGCTGCTATCGCTATCGGTATCGGTCTAGCTGCTATCGGTGGTACATTCTCTCAAGGAAAAGTTGCGGCAACAGCTCTTGAAGGTATTGCTCGAAACCCCAATGCTGCTGACAAGGTTTTCGTTCCAATGATTCTTGGTCTCGCCTTTATTGAATCCTTGGTTCTATTTACCTGGGTTCTTATGTTCTTACTACAAGGCAAACTCTAGTAAGTCGAGTAGAACAGACTGAAAGCCCGGGCAACTTATTGAAGTTGCCCGGGCTTTTTAATTTGAATCACAAGCGAATGCACCCCATACCCAGCCTTGCACCGTTGCTGCCCTAAACTTCAAATACAAAATACCTTCTTAAAATTTATTATTGTTTATAAGACTCATGCTTGACAATTGTTGAAATTCCAGACTATCGCAGTGCGTATTAGAGGGATATTCACCAGGAGGAAGAAAACATGCCGCCACGTAAAAGCACGGATTTTGGAGCAGTATTCGAGTCTCTAATTGAGGACCTCCGAATTCAAGTCGCCGCATCTGTTGATCGAACCCTGAGCGATTTCAATAAACGCCTTGCTCGGATTGAACGTCGACTTGACCAATTAGATCCAGCCAGCGCACCTGAAGAAACTGTAATGCACAAACGCAGCTGCTCTCTTTGTGAAAGGCCTTCTGTAGCCAGGGGCCTTTGCTCAGCCCACTACCAACAATGGAGATATCGAGAAAGAAAGCAAAAGCTCGCCCGTCGACTCGAAGACTCCAATTTACCGAGCACAGTCTTCCTCTCCAATGACATCGCAACTGACAATTAAAGCGCAAAACTTTCCCGATCGCTCCTAATTGTCTCTCGTTAATCAGACGAACATCCCCATCAAGCTCAAAGCGAAATTCAATTCTCGTTTAACAAGGGTTTTAGAAACTGCCCAGTAAAGCTTGAAGATACCTGAGCTACATCCTCTGGTGTTCCGGTGGCAACAATCTCGCCACCTTTAGAGCCACCTTCAGGCCCCAAATCAATGATATGATCTGCAGTTTTGATCACATCCAAATTATGTTCGATAACAACAACCGTATTGCCGCCATCAACGAATCGGTGAAGAACCTTAAGTAACTGCTCAACATCGAAAAAGTGCAAGCCCGTGGTCGGTTCGTCCAATATATAAAAGGTTTTACCGGTCGAGCGCTTCGATAATTCCCTCGATAATTTGACCCGCTGTGCTTCCCCTCCCGAAAGTGTCGTAGCGCTTTGCCCCAATTGAATATAGCCCAAGCCAACATCCAAGAGAGTATCAAGCTTGCGCTTGATTGTAGGAATCTTAGCAAAAAAATCAGCGGCTTCCTCAATGGACATGCGCAAAACGTCAGCAATATTCTTGCCTTTGAAGCAAATCTCCAGGGTCTCTCGATTGTAACGAGCGCCATTGCACTGCTCGCAGGTAACGTACACGTCAGGCAAAAAATGCATCTCTATCTTTAAAACACCATCCCCTTCACATGCTTCACATCGACCTCCTTTGACATTGAATGAAAAGCGACCCGGCTTGTATCCTCGAGCTTTACTCTCAGGAAGCTGAGCGAAGAGTTCTCGAACCGGACCAAAGAGCTGAGTGTAAGTTGCGGGGTTTGAGCGAGGAGTTCGGCCAATAGGACTCTGATCGATATCGATAACTTTATCAATCTGCTCGAGACCCGTGACTCCTTTGTAGGGCGAAGCAACCACGTCACTCTTATTAACATTCGCGGCGAGAGCTTTGTACAAAGTGTCATTCACTAAAGTGCTTTTCCCACTTCCAGAGACTCCACAAACGCAAATGAACTTCCCCAGAGGAAATTCTACATTAACGCCGCGTAAATTGTTGCCAGATGCCCCCTCCAATGAGATCATCGTCCCATTTCCACCACGGCGCCTCTCCGGAAGAGCAATCCGGCGCGTGCCCGTCAGATATGCAGCCGTTAGAGATGCCTTCACTCTTGAAACTTGCTTGATACTGCCTTGCGCTACAATCTCTCCACCATGAACTCCCGCGCCTGGACCCAAATCGATGATGTGGTCTGCCGCTAAGATAGTATCCAGATCATGCTCTACTACCAGAACCGTATTGCCTAAATCACGCAGCCTTTGTAGCGTCTCTAAGAGCCTCTGATTATCTCGTTGATGCAACCCAATAGATGGTTCATCCAAAACATATATAACTCCCTGAAGAGCACTTCCTATTTGAGTCGCCAGGCGAATCCGCTGAGCTTCACCACCCGAGAGCGTGGCACTAGAACGATCCAAGCTAAGGTAGTCGAGTCCAACTGCCAATAAAAACGAGAGGCGCTCATCAATTTCTTTCAATATTTCTTTGGCTATTTGAGATTGTTTTTTGTTGAGCTTCAATCCTGCAAAAAATTCGTGAACTTGAGCAATACTCATCGAACACAGAGCATTGATATTTCTCTTTTTGATTAAAATAGACAATGAAAATGGTTGAAGACGTGCTCCTTGGCACGTTCGACATGGGCGAATACTCATGTACCTATGCAGTTTTTCTCGAACCTTATCAGATTGTGATTCCTTGAATCGCCGCTTGAGTTGAGGAACAACCCCCTCAAAAGGTCTCTCGAAGGTATAGTAAGCACCGTCACTTTCATAAACAAACTCAAATTCACGTTTACCACTTCCATGCAGTAGAACATTCTTCAGTCTGGCCGGTAATTTGTTCCAAGCTATATCGGCCGATTGACCATATTCTTGTGCCACCGTTAGAAGCTGCTGACGATAGTAGCCAGTCATTCTACCTGTCCAAGGTTTGATCGCTCCTTCACGCAGAGACTTACTAGGATCTGGAACTATCTTTTCAGGATCCATTTCCAAGCCATGCCCAAGCCCATCACATTCAGCACAAGCTCCATAGGGACTGTTGAACGAAAAAAGGCGAGGCTCGATTTCAGGAAAACTCAAGCCACATTCATGACAGGCGAAATTCTCAGAATACGTCCTCTCGTCTCCCCCCACAATTGCGGTCGTAATCAGACCCTCACCTTCCTTGAGAGCCAATTCAACACTATCGGTTAAACGCTTTTTCAAACCAGACTTACTAACCAAACGATCTACCACCAATTCAATCGTATGTTTGTGGTTTTTGTCGAGAACGATATCCTCCTCCAAGAGGCGCATTTGGCCGTCAATTCTTACCCGCACAAACCCTTGCTTGCGCCATTGCTTCAATTCTTTGCGGTACTCTCCCTTTCGGCCTCTAACGACGGGCGCTAAAACGAGGTACTTTGTACCCTCGGGTAATCGTAAAATAGAATCGACAATTTGCTGAACCGTTTGGGCAGAAATGCTCTTGCCGCAGCCAGAACAATGCGGACTGCCTACGCGCGCAAACAAAAGACGCAAATAGTCGTAAATTTCTGTTAGCGTCCCCACAGTTGAGCGAGGGTTCCGACTAGTTGACTTTTGCTCAATAGAAATAGCCGGGGAGAGTCCATCAATTCCATCTACATCTGGCTTTTGATTCTGATTGAGAAATTGTCGTGCATACGCCGAGAGCGACTCTACATAACGACGTTGCCCCTCTGCATAAATGGTATCAAATGCCAGAGAACTCTTGCCACTCCCACTGAGCCCCGTAATCACAACTAATTTCTCTCGTGGGATCTCCACATCCAGATTCTGGAGATTATGTTCCCGAGCTCCGCGTACAACTATTTTCTTCATGCAGGGCTCTACCAAATCGATACCGCCACTGGCAATCCAATGCAGGCCGAAAGGAAGCGTCCCAGGCCCTAAATGAAATCCAACTAAAGAGGTGGAAACCTCAGGGGAGCTTTCGAGTCTTCACCCAATATCCAGACCACAGGCGCACCATCGACCTTTTCACGCAATGAGAGTTGCAATTTTCCGCGAAGAAGCTCGGCCGCTATTTGGTAACGAACCAATTTTGCGGGCCGAAATGCCAAGGGCTCAAAGCAATTTTTGGTGGGCCATGGTACATCTTTTTGGGGAATTTGAGTCGGAATCGGGCCGCATTCAACAAATCGCCCTGTGGATTCTCGGTGAGCCATTTGTCGCTTTCTTAGGTCGAATAAGACTTGCTCAGGACGAGCTTTACCACGACGCACCGGCGTTTTCACATCTCCTTGGGCTAAAAGACTAACAACCGTAAGCATATAACCGCGCCAATCTGAAATTGGCAGGGAAACTTCAATATCTCCGGGAAAGCGTTTTATCAGAATTGGCGCCCCCCATTTAGAAAGTCGCAACGAATCAGAACTCCACTTAAATCGCTTATCCGTTCTCAACACGGCTCGCTTCAATTTTTTTGCCTGAAAAATATCCAGAGCTTGATCTAAATGGGCACGGGCCTTCAAGTGTGAGTACTCAGCTGCAAATATTTCCAGAGTTCCGCGAAGCCATTGAAATACCCCATCTTGGGCGCGAGGACTCCCCGTAACTAAACGAATAGCCAACTCCCCGGGCCGCTCCTCCAGATAGCCCAATTCGACGGAGTTCAAAAAACCTCCCCATAACCCCAAGAGCTTTGCCAAATGAATTCTCTCAGGCTTGTCTAAGGCCCAATAAATTCCGCCATTTGAATGATTGTGCCGCTTTATCAAGGAGGACAAAGCCCCTGTATTTTCTCTATTCTTCGTTAAGTGTCGAAATTGGTGTTTCATCGAGACGCAATGCCCAAAAACCAATTGTTCACCCAATGACGCCCAGCAAAAATTCCCACCCTTCCAGCGATAGGCTACGTAGCCATCCAACTCGAACTGCTCCCACTTGATCTTGGGATTCGATAAGGGACTTATCCCACCCTTTGTCCAACCCACTCCACCAGCGATAAAAGAACGTTTAGCATCAACGTCAGTCCACAATAAGAAAAGAGAATTTCCTCTGCCCCAATCCAAATTAGTCCCATGGGCTAGAAGCTCACGCCATACTCCCAATCCCTTTGCCGTATTATCGATCGTAATGGAAATCGGCTGTCGGCCTACCCAAGCTTCGCTAGACTCCCTGTGAAGCGTTAATAGAGCATCCCAATCGGAGGCATCTAAGACCCAAGCTACTTTGGCATTTTTGGGCAGGGCTTCACCAACTTGGCGACTAGCCCAAGTGTCGTTAGGCAATGTCCAAAGAAAGACCACTAAGCTCCATCCAAGTAGAGTCCTTTTTACCGTGAGTGACAATTAGTACTCCAATTCTCTTCCCGGGTGACGTCTCACTAAGCCATTGACGGCATCCATGATCGAAGCATTCTCGTAGAGCACACTGTATACTGCTCTAGTAATGGGGGCATCGACATTGAGTCGATTTGCCAACTGATAAGCAGATTTCGTCGTTCGAACTCCTTCGGCAACCTGCTTGACTTCTTTGAGAGCCTGCTCAAGGGATTTCCCCTCCCCCAACGCCTGCCCAACAGCGCGGTTTCGCGAAAGTCCGCCCGTGCACGTTAGAACCAAGTCTCCCATTCCGGCGAGCCCAGACAGTGTCAGAGGATTCGCGCCTTTAGCCACAGCAAAGCGAGTAATTTCAGCCAAGCCTCGCGTGATCAAGGTTATCCGCGTATTGTGGCCCCAGCCCATCCCAACAACTCCCCCCGCAGCAATCGCCATAACGTTCTTGATAGCTCCCCCCATTTCTACTCCAATTATATCCGTAGTCGTATACGCCCGAAACGTATCCGAAAAAAGGAGCTGAGCAATATCTTCGGCCAACCCCTCGTCAATGCACGCAAGAACAACTGCTGTAGGATACAGCTGAACAATCTCTCGTGCAAAACTCGGTCCCGAAAGAGCGAGAATCCGAGGCTCCCAAGCGTGCCCCAAAACATCGCACACGACTTCATCTAGGGTCATGAGGCTGTCATTCTCAATTCCCTTCGCCGCCAAAACCATAGGAACAGGCGGTATAAACTCCACAGCCTTCTCCAATAATCCTCGAAGAGCATGACTGGGAGTTGCAACGATAATCCAATCAGTATCGATGAGCGCGTCATAAAGATCTGCAGTCGCTAAGATCTTCTGCGATAACTCAAATTCACGAAGGTAGTCAGGATTTCGGTGCTGAGTGTTGATCGCCTCGGCACGAGTTGAACTGCGCATCCACAAGCGCACGTTTTGCCCTTGTCGAGCCGCTAGTTGAGCGAGAGCTGTTCCGAAGCTTCCCCCTCCCAATACTGTTACGGTTTCATAAGCTGGCATTATTCTAGTCTACCTCAATTGATGCGAAGATCCTTCTTCTGCGTGCACTTTTACGGAATAGAGCCCGAAGGTAAAGGGT
>CAXGXL010000068.1:0-10226 GCA_964013555.1 uncultured bacterium | reverse complement strand
ACCGCCACAATCGGACAAAATTGTCTTACGCATCATTGCGAGACTCCTTCTTATCTAGGTTTCGGCAAAGACCACTGCCTATTCAAGAGTATAGGCATCCAATAAAGCCCGTCGCAAGGTAGACAAATGTATGCTCACAAGGACTTAGCCGCCAAAAAAGAGAAGTAACCGGAGCCTTATCAGGCAGTTATAAAACCCAAAAAAAAAAGTGTCCCAAAACGCAACATTTCCTTCAAATCCCTAAAAACGAGCAAAAAACAGCGCACTGCCTGCTCTTTGCGACACAACTAAGACCGGTAAACCTTCTGTCAACCAATACACTGCTAGGGGCGGAAAAACACACTCACTGCACCGCAAAAAGAACCCCGAGAGAACCTTCATCAAAACCCCAGTGAAGACATGCTGGAATATATTCACGGAAACATGCTCCGCTCACAGCCTCCTCGTTGTGCCTGATAATATATATTATGTCAACTTTAAGCATCTGCTCCCAAATCACCCACTATAGAGGACACTCCAAGCCGACAACCTTCTCAGTGCTTCTTTATGATTCCTCCTCAGGTCCAATGAGAGACTGAATATATTCAGCCAATTCTCTTTCTTCCTTGCTAACCCATCCCTCTGTGAGTTGCTCGACCAGCATCCTTTTGCAATCTAAGGTTAAACGCGTCAAACCAGGATGAAACCAGGCACCCGAATAACTACTTCTTAAACTTGGATGAATAACGCCAAGACGCAAAATAAAATCATCGATTCGAAAAACGGCAGGAATTGCACGAGCTGCAGATTGAGCCGTTTCAGAAATCAGCAGTGATGCAACCTCGCCATTCAACAAAGCCAGGTACTGTAAGAACTCGGCAAGATACGTGTACCTGCCTTTGTCAATATCCTGTAAGATACTTCTCAATAAATGCCTGAAATCCAAACGCGCTGCATCCTCGGGCTCATCCGGATAGGATACCGCCGCTCGCGCAACAATTGCCGCAGCTTCCTGAGGATGCAACCGTTTATAAATATACCAGGCGTCGCGGCTATTATTTAGCACCCGACGAACGGGACGGTCCTGCAAAAGTTTCCAGCGATAAATACGAGAGGCCTCAACCATGCTGACATCATCGATGCTCCTGCCATTTAAAAGGTCCTCCATTTCGATGACCTTATTGGGATTCGCCAAAACCTCGTAACTCTCGGGCATCGCGTCCGGATCCTCCTGAAAGATCTCCCACTCTAGCGGCTTCGATAAAATCGTTGCCACTACCGCACAAAAAAAGACTCCCCCTCCAAGCAGCAACTTCCTCTTGCGCTTAGCTAGCCGCTCCTCTTCCTCTTTTGCACGTTTCCGTGCGGCCTTCTCTTCCTCTTCGGCCGCCGACTTCGCATTTTCGGTCATGGTTTCCCCCCAGGCTCCGGTCTCGCAATCTTACACCTACTACAATAATGCGCTCCCAGACCACCAATACGGTACCACAAAAAACCCGAAGAGTGCTAAACCAGGACACAGAAAACATCGCCGGCGCAGGAAGGAAAGACCTCATTCCTTCTCATCGGCAAAAAACCGTACGCAAGCATCGAATCAAACTAGCTTTCGTCCGATGACCAGCCCTCATCTCCACTCTCGTCCGACGAGTTCCCCCAGTCGTATTCAGAGCTAAAAGAGTCCGAATCACTGGAGTTATCGGTGACACACGCGCGCTCAGAGAATTGGCTCAGCGCTTCCGTGGTAATGCCGGGAGAGACTCGAATAAAAGTCCGTAAACCAAAACCGGAAGGAATCCGCGTCGCAGTCGTTATGGCGCTACCAAAGCTCTCCGACGCTATTATGGGAATCCCTCCAAGCATAACCGGACCTGTGCGCCGACCTAAACCGGCGCTAGGTGCAAATACAAAAGCGCCACGAGCAAAGGCATCTTTACCGAGCTTACTGGCCAGTGCCCGTGCATTCGCAGCTGCCGCCTCGTAGAATGCTCTTTCAAGGCCAGTTCGAAGGAAAAGGGTCTGAATCTGCTGAGACCGCCTAAGCTTCACGGGCGACGTCCCGTTATGGTGCGCCTGAAAGAAACGGTTGAGTTTCGAAGCATTCCCCTCCCTTGAAATTGGGAGTAAATAAGCCCCCGTGGTCTTTCCGGTCCCCAATGTCGTGTATTTCTGCAGGCTCTTGATAAGAATAATGTCCAAATGCCCTTGCTCGATCTCTTGCACAATCCCCTTTCGCGTCAGCCAAGAACTAACCTTGTCGGACCGTGGCTCCAGGGTCATATCCAACACAAGCAGTGTCTTCCCCCCAGCTTGCCCCGTTTGCACCAAGGTGGCCTCGAGTCGGTTGAGGTCCCTTTCGAGTAAAGCCTCATTCGTTTCTGCGCACCGGCCGGCCACCATAACACGTTTATAGGCATCAGGCTCATTGCGGATCCCTATTTCAGTCAGCGGGATCACCGGAAAATCCTTCGAATTCGGTCGGCGAGCATCTCTTTGCAACCCAATTTCATAGTATATCGCCCCACCCAACTCGACTTGTTCAAGCCGTAAGCCGGGCGCGGCTGTGAGAGCGATGTTTAACGCCGCCATTCCGTGGGTCGACCAAATAGGAACTCCCATGAACTTTTGCATCACGGAGCAATTTTCTGACGCACCAAGCAAACCGGTATTAACGTGGCTATAAACAGCCGCCACCCAGTCATTAAATTCGAATGGTTTAAGAGCCTGAAGCAGGCCGCAAAGACAATCCACCGCATAAAAATACCTTTGAACCTCTTCACTGCAATCTGGTGCCTCCAGAGGCAATGGGAGCGAGAGCAACACCTTCTTATCGAGAGGACCGCGAAGGGCGGCCCTAAAACCCGTCAAAGCACCCTCCATCACTCGGCGTTCCTCCGGACCTCGGCCAGTCGAGTTCGCAAAAACCTCTTCGGGCAAAGCTCTCACCAACTCCACAATCACTTTCCCGAAAAGCAAATTGTTCCACTTCACCCCTTCGGCCTGCTTCAAAAAAGCCTTCCTTGTCGGCCAAGGGTCTTTCACGCGCAACCTCTGAGTGGCGTTCGAAGGCAAAGGAAACAACATCTCCATGGTGTCTTCGGTGGTAGGATGATGCCCTTTGGCGGCATTTCGACGAGCCCTGTGAACCTCGACGGCTTCTTTGACGCCAGCGATAGCCGAACGAATAGCTTTCATTCGGGAGGTAAGCGTTTCACAACTCACTTCTTTTAGACTACCGAGGATCCCCATCGCCTGTTCCCGAGTCTTATCTGTAGCTGTAGGTAAAGAACAAAGAGCTAATGCTATTGTTTCAATTTCGTCATAGAGGTGCTGCCCCAACTCACCCCATTTCTCATTATGCTCAAGAGTTGCCTTGTGCTCTTGCTCTAAAAGGCGAGATAATATTTCCAAGGCCTGCCCCGGTTTCTGACGCGGGGCCTTGCCTCGGTTTCTTTTTAAGAGATGCAATACCGCGCCATTTGCACCAGGCACCGGAGTAGTTTGTCGTTTACCGCCTACAGTCACAGGAAGCGTTAAGAGCCGGCGATTCGCTCGCAACCCCTCTAAGCCTATACAATGAACCCCCACCGGCATACTTTGCGTGCTCAGCAATTGATGAAGCGGCTTATGATAGCAAGCACCGCTATAAATGTCGCGACCGTACGCAGAGCTCATTAAAGTCTGGCTGGACAGTTCGTTTCCGTGGGTCTCGAAAAGAGCCGCTTCACGAAGATGGGACACATCATGTCCCAGTTCATCACCTCCGCAACTCCTTGACCCATTCGAGCAACTTGATACTGAGCTTAGCGTCGCATTATGGCGCGCATCGTCGTCTCTTCTTTTTATTTGTGGCGTCGTGGTATTCATAGTCTTAATTATCGATCGCAACTTAGATTTGTTGCGCACGACAGCGCTCTCAACACCTTCTATTGACTTTTGCCCGGCCGTAGCCCCACAAGCATTAAGCTGTGAATCGCACTTTACCCAAGACTGTTCAGAGTAGCCTCACCATCAGTAAAGCCAGGACGAAAACCACGCCAGTTCCCAAAGAAGAATCGATATTTTTCTCCTCTTTGTCCCACGAAAAACAAGGGCTACAAAATACAAGAACGAGTGGTCCAGCGAGGTGGCTGCGCAACCTCCCTGGGGCGTCTCCGCGTCTGATTCATCACAAACAGTTTCAACCTGGCTAACCTCATCATCATCAAGCACACTATTTTGATTGAGGTCGTATCCGCTCCTTGAAATAAGTCCGCCTCCATTGCACCCGTCAATCTGCCCTCCCCTCTCTTCCGCAACAATCCACTCTGGCTCTAAACAAACAAAGTCCACGGAATCAACTTCGGCCGACGCCAACAACGAATCCTGATCGCTATCCGTTCCCGCTTGAAACCTCCATCCCCCAAACTCACATTCTCCGTCCAAGTCCTCATCAACCGCCAGTAAGGTAGCATTCGTAGGATTTGAATTATCCTCTAAAACCAGCAACTCACCCTCACATAGAAACAACCTCTGCTCTATCTCATTTTCATCCAATGTCTCACTTAGGTTTGAATCAAGACCTAGCTCCACTTCTGTACCCAGTTGCGAACATTCATCGCTCTGAATCGCCCTGCGCACACTCAACAGAACTCTTCGGTCCTCGAGAGCCTCTGATAGAACCCGAACGCCGGCGTAGATGGACTTTACCCATGCCGCATACTGAGACACGCGGGCCCCGGTTGAGAAGGTAGCGTGTCCACCATTTGTGGTCGCCACAATAGTCTTAACCCCCTGATGGTCTTGCCACCAAGCAGAACCGCTATCACCGGAGGCCACTCGAGCCCAATTTAAATTGACTTCTCCCCCCTCATTGATCTTTGGGACATAAATCGCACCGATACCGTGCTCACGTTCAAACACTGACGTAATAACACTTTCTCCCCATAGCCTGCGCAAGCCTTCCTGCGGGGAGAATCCACCCAGCGTCGTTTCTCCAACCCCCCAGAGCCCATAACCTACAAACTCCACAGTCTGGCTGAGCTCGGAATCACCATCGTATAAGATAGGCTGAGAAACCGGTTCCCCATCATCGTCCACTATAGGGTTTACCAAGGGCAGTTTAAGCAGGGCGATGTCTGTGGATGCTCCCCCGTGTCCCTCGGGGCGGTCCACACGGTATGGGTGTAAGAACACTGTACCGTTACCGCTGGCAACAATTTCGTTGCGATAAGAGCGAAACGTTCGCCTCGTTGGTTGCTCCGTCTCAACGCCGCCGTCATAATTAGAGCAATGCGCTGCCGTTAATATATAACTCCAAGCCCCCTCATTCCCCAACCAAGTCGCTGTGCAGTTCCCAATCCATCCGACTGCCTGAAAAGGTGCAGACAAGCTTTTTGCCCTCAGTCCTGCGTTGGCTCTTTCAATAGTCTCCAAAACAGATTCCAATTCCCCCCCATTCGAAACGAAAACCTCCTCGCTGACAACCAGCGCATTCGCCGTCGAAACGAAAAACAAAACCAAGGTCAAAGCCACGAAATCGGCTCTAATTTTCGAATTCTTTGATCTGATAGGGTCTAATTCTCTCATGGGCCGCTCTCCAAAAATTGTTGTTCAGAGCTGCTCCCTAGGTTCAGAACTCTCGAGAACTCAACTGACCACCCGCAATAATCTTGTAAAAACCGCTTAGAGATTTATTAGGAATTTATTAGAACCTACCGGGCACCAGAGAACTCTCCCCTGCTAGCCGCCCAACCTCCCCCCAGACAAACCACTGTTTTTATTTAATAATCCCAACACATTTCGTACTTAAGTTCCTATTGTAAACCAGAGTCCCCTCGCCGCCCCCCCCAATTCTCCAGATACTAACGCTCGTATGGGAATGCCACTGTCTCTACTACGAGATAGACAATCCCTTCCATCTGGCGCTAGAGTATACCAACACAAGCGCTAGCATGTGTTTTCGAGGGGGGAAACGAATGCGTCGATTGTATCATAGTACAATGGTTTTATTCTGTATTGGGCGGCTACATCTGTCACTCGTGGGTGTTGGGGTGCTTTTATTCACCCTTGGTTGCTCGCCCCAAGGAGACCCTAAGCGTACAGCCCCACGCAAGCAAACTCAAAGCACCCCCTCGCTGAGTTGCTCTGAAAGCACCTGCCAGGGACTCTGTTGTGAGTCAACTTGCATAAACCAAAATACAGATGCCGATAACTGCGGTGCCTGTGGCAATACCTGTGGCGCATTGGAGTTTTGTGTTGCCGGATCCTGCTTGTGTATTCCCGGTACGGCCGGATGCGCCGAGAACGAGGAGGAGAACAGCGAACCAGAATCGCCCGCTCCTTGCGAGGTTGGAGAAACCCGGTCATGCTATGACGGCCCCGAGGGCACAATGAATGTCGGCACCTGTATAGAAGGCACACAAGTCTGCAGTAGCGCGGGGTGGGCTCCGTGCGTAGGACAAATCCTTCCACAACCCGAAAGCTGTCAAGCCAATCAAATCGACGAAGATTGCGATGGAATCAATGATAACGACGGCGACTACGACGGAGATGGCTGGACCAATTGCGGAGGTGACTGTTGTGACTCAGGTCTAGACGATTGCCCTACCCCATCCCTTGTTAATCCAGGGGCCTACGACTTCGTCAATAATATCGACGACGATTGCGACGGCACAGTAGACAATACCCCACCACGAGATTGTTCAACCACCTCCCTTACGGACTTCATCACAGCAAGCGATCTCGTTGAAGCTCTCGATCTCTGCACCACAAGCACGCCGAGTTCCCTTAGCTGGGGCGTCATAAGTAGTGAGTTGCTGCGTGCCGATGGAACGAGCACCCCAAGCCAACTTCAATTGGGGGTGCTCGAGCGTTTCGGTTCCTCTACAGAGTCTATTCCGGCCCAGGACAACAATACACTAGGAGTGCTCTCTTCTGGTATCGGTCGCGGAGTGGGCGATCCAGGGTTCGACGGACAAACCAGTTATTCAAGCTTGGATTCCTCCCCGGTGAGTGCGCCTGCCGACTACCGAGACATCCACGGAACATCCCTACAGACGGCAGCAGTATGCCCATCGGCGGATGCTCTCCAGGTTCAAGACTCCGTTCTTTTGCGCCTTCGTATTCGAGTGCCAACGAATGCACTAGGATTAGAATACAAATTCCGTTTTTTTTCCTACGAATACCCAGTGTACCTATGTACTCAATACAACGATTTCTACCTGGCCTTACTCTCGAGCGGGCATGACCTCATCCCAGACGACAAGAATATATCCTTCGATGCAGCGGGTAACCCGGTAACGATTAATAGCGCCTTTTTTACTAGTTGCGAATCTCTCAACTGCAACGACTCTGTTTTCTTTCCCATGCAACAAGGTCCTGACGCCAACAATGACGGTTGCGTCGACTCACTTAGCTGCAACCCACAAACGCAACTCTGCGAAAACCAGTACGGAGCATGCCCCGACGGTTCCGATGCTGTGCAAGCCTTCACGGAAACTCAAGGCGGCGGAGGCACTGATTGGCTCACGACAACCGCCCCGGTAATCCCTGGAGAGATAATTACGCTCGAGTTCCATATCTGGGACACGACCGACAGTGCCCTAGATTCAACTGTTCTATTGGATGCTTTCCGATGGAGATCAGAACCAACAGGGCTAAACACCCAGAAAAATTAGCCAATCCGCTAAACGGTCAAAAGGACCTTTTGGGCGCTTTCCTTTTTTTGGTTTTCCTCCTTGAACCAGCCTCTCGCCTGGACCAAAAGAGTTGCAGAAAACACCACCAAGGAGTGCCCGTGGATTTTTTTGACGACTTTCTCGAGCCAGAGCACCGTATGTGCTTCGACACGTCCCGCAAATTCGCAGAAAAAGAAATCGCCCCTCATGCGCATAAGTGGGAAGAAGCAGGACTCTTCGATCGAGAACTCTACTTTAAAGCTGCCCAAGCTGGTATTTTGGGAATTGGTTTTCCCGAATCCCTCGGTGGGTCGGGCGGAAATGCCCTCCATCAAGTGATGAGCATCGAAGGCCTAATGCGCGGTGGCAGCACCGGAGTTTGCGTGGGCCTCGGAACCGTCGGTATAGCTTTACCCGCCCTTGTGCAAAATGTCACACCGCACCTTGAAAATACAATGATTCGCCCGAGCCTCGCCGGAGAGAAGATTTCCGCTCTCGCTATAACGGAACCCGGAACGGGAAGCGATGTATCAGGCATACGAACCCGAGCGGAAAAGGATGGTTCGAGCTATATCGTCAATGGCGCCAAATTATTTATTACATCAGGGGTTCGCGCCGACTTTTGGACCACACTTGTCCGCACCGACAAAGACCCACACGGAGGCCTTTCCTTTCTTGTGCTCGAGCGCGGGATGCCCGGTATCACTATTTCGAGCCCCTTAAAGAAAACGGGCTGGCATGCTAGCGATACAGCTGAACTGAGTTTTGAGAATGTTCGTGTCCCCAAAAGTAACCTAGTAGGACCACAAGGATCCGGCTTCGTTACATTAATGCAGAATTTTCAGACCGAGCGCCTCGCCCTAGCGGCCTACGGCTGCGCTACCGCTCAAATATGTATTGAAGAAGCCCAACGATACGCAAAAGAGCGACAAGCTTTCGGCCGGCCTTTGACCGGTTTTCAAGTCACCCGCCACAAATTAGCAGAAATGGCTACCAGCACGCTCGCTGCTCGGACTCTCACCTACCAGGTCGCAAAACAAATGGCCGCAGGTAAATACCTGGTCCAAGAGGTCTCAATGGCTAAAAATCTAGCCGCGCAAGTCGCTATGCAAGTGAGCTATGAAGCAGTCCAAATTTTTGGTGGAATGGGCTATATGCGAGAAACCCTCGTTGAGCGCCTCAGTCGTGACGCACGCCTTCTACCCATCGGGGGGGGAACCCAAGAAGTAATGAAGGAAATCATAGCCAAAGGACTGGGCCTGTGAGATATATTATTGGCCTAGGCAAGGCGGTCACTCTGACGTTCTGGGGTGCCTACTTACTCAACTTCAACCAGATCTTCCCCGAAACATTGAATGCGGTATTGTTGCTAGGCGGCCCTTTAATTCTGATTGCTCATACGATCCAGGCCCTCTTTTTCATCCGCAAATTCAAAGACCAGCTCCCGGAGCTTTCTGCCCACGCCCTCTCCGTGCTCGTTTTCGGTTTTTTTCATTTTCTTGAAGTTTCAACCAAAGATAAAGTGCGCCCCTAGTTGAAGCGAGCCTCTTAGTCGGTACTTGCAAGAAAAACGGGACGGGTTTCGGATTTTTTTGTCAGTGCCATTTGCGCATCTCGATAGTCGAGGTACCTCGCTCGCCACTGCTTAACACGCTTGACGTAGTTCCGAGTCTCTTTGTATGGAATTTTCTCAACCCAAAGGTCAGCATCAACTTCCCCCCAACGGCTCAGCCACCTCGTTAATGCCGTGGGCCCCGCGTTGTAAGCCGCCAGCGCCAACATTTCATCCCCATTAAAGCGTGCTACTAATTTTCGAAAATACACTACGCCAACACTTATATTGAATGCGGGGTCCAGTAGCTCAACCGCTGTTTGCGGCATCTCTTCGGCTCTTCGCTTCAAGGTGCTATTGCCGGTTTCAGGCATTACTTGCAGCAGCCCAATGGCTCCTGCTTGGGATACTGCTTGCGAATCAAATCCGCTCTCCTGCCTTGCTAATGCCACCAACCAGCTCGGATCGAGGGAGTTTCTTCTCGCTTCGCTTGAAATCAAGCCGACGTATTTTCTTGGAAAAAACCGCTTCCACTTGCCGTGCGCTGCTAGTACCAGTTGCGAACGAGGCGCTTCCTCTAAGTATGCATTCTTTACTTCGCAACTCTTTGAATCACTAAACGGAAATGCACCAAGGCGTTCCTTCGAAAGAGCTCCATAGTACCCCCACCTCGCCTGCTTCATCGACTCTCTTAAGTGCTCTTTCGCCACCAAATGGTGCCCCAATGATTCTTCTGCACGGGCCAACCAATAGTGCCCCCTGGAGCGGTCTTCGCTACTGGTTGATTCCACAATAAAAGCCTCAAAAAAGACGCTCGCCGCATCGAAATGCAATCCTTCGAAGGCTTTCAGCCCAGCTTGCCAAAGAGAGTCACGTCGAACACCCACCGATTGGAGTGAACGCACTATTTCATTCCGAACCAACACCGCCTGAACTCTTTCCGGGAAAAAAGCGCTAGGCTTTAAGGCTCCGGCTTTCCCCAAAGAGGTCTCCCCACGCTCTCCCAAAGAGCCCCCCAGGTTGGAGTCACCAAGCTGCAA
>CAXGXL010000067.1:0-10459 GCA_964013555.1 uncultured bacterium | reverse complement strand
TCATCGAGTCATCGTTGATCTGCTGATTGATCAGATTGAGTTTGCCAACGTCATCGTGTTGAGTAAAACCGACCTCACCACAGAAAAGGAGGCCGCCGAGGTTGAAGCGATTATCGGAGCTTTAAACCCAGGTGCCAAAATCCAGAGGGCCGTGATGGGCAACGTGCCGCTTAAGTCGGTTTTGGGAACCCAGCTTTTTGACTACGACAAAGCCGAAAATTCAGCCGGATGGATTCGGGAACTGGAAGGAGAGCACACCCCAGAAACCGAAGAGTACGGTATTAGCAGTTTCGTTTACCAAACCAACCAACCCTTCGATGCGGCCAAGCTCTGGGAGTTTTTTAACTCGGAACAAGATTTTAGTGGGGTGCTTCGGTCGAAAGGATTCTTTTGGGTAGCCGCCAATCATAGCGTTGCCTATGAGTGGGCCCAAGCGGGTGGGGTGAGTAATGTTCATACTTCAGGCATCTGGCAGGCCGCGATGCCAAAAGAGTATTGGGCCGATCTTGAAGACCCCGAACCAGAGAAAGGTCCAAATTGGCACGCTCGCTTTGGCGACCGAATGCAGCAATTGGTCTTCATCGGGCAAAGAATGAACGAGGCAGCGATGCGCGCTCGCCTTGACGGGAGCCTTCTGGACAAAGACCTCGCCGCCGGGAGTAGCGAAAATTGGATGAAGCTACACAACCCGTTTCCTGAATTTAGTATGGAGGAAGCTGCTGCATGACCAACCCCACTGTCGAACCGGAGTATGATGTTCTCGTGATCGGAGCTGGCGCCGCGGGAGTCGGAGTGGCAGTGGCTCTCAGGCATGCTGGCATTGAAAATTTCGGCGTTATAGAGCGAGATACGGTAGGTGCATCCTTCGCATCCTGGCCGGCAGAAACCCGATTTATCACTCCATCTTTCCCAACTAATTCGGTGGGCATGCTCGACTTGAATGCCATCGCCCTTGGTACCTCGCCCGCATTCAGTCTGGGGGTCGAGCATCCTACTGGCCTAGAATACGCGTTGCACCTCCGAGAAGTGGCCCTTCATTTTGACCTGCCCATCTGCGAGAACACAGAAGTCAAGGAGGTGGTTTCAACCGAACCGGGATTTCGTGTGGATACGGCAAGAGGAAGTTTGAAGGCCAAACATGTTATCTGGGCCGCTGGAGAATTTCAGTACCCGCGAACCAACGGCTTTGTTGGGAGCGAATTATGTCGACATACGGCGACAATTCCAAGTTACGAAGAGCTTGAGGGCGATGATTTTATCGTGGTGGGGGGATACGAAAGCGGTGTGGATGCGGCCTATCACCTTGCCCGCAAGAAGAAGCAGGTCAAGCTTTTTGATAAGGGGTGTCCTTGGAAGGACCCAAGTTCAGATCCGAGTCTCTCTTTGTCCCCTTATTCCTGTGAACGTATGAGTCACGATAAGTTTCTCGAATATGTAGATCCGCACCCTAACACCCCAATCACCTCGGTTGTTCGTACGGATTCCGGTTACGAGGTCGTTACTAAGGACGGCGAAAGCTTTGAGACTCCTGTTGAGCCCCTACTGGCACACGGTTTTGAAGGCAGCCACAAGCTCATCGCAAACTTATTTGAGCGGCGAGACGATGGGTTTCCCTTGCTTAACGAGCACGACGAATCAACTATTGTTCCGGGAATGTTTCTCTGCGGGCCTGCCGTTCGCCACAATAACTTTATTTTCTGTTTTATCTACAAGTATCGGCAACGTTTTGCGGTTGTGGCTAAATCCATCGCCACCTCCTTAGGGTTGCCGGCGGCTGAACTTGAGGTCTACCGCACCTACGGCATGTACCTGGATGACCTTTCTTGCTGCGGAGAGGAATGCGTATGTTAACAGGCAGTGATGAAAGCGGTGCCGCGGCGACCCCGATGCGAACTACCCTGGCAAAGGTGACGAACATCGAATGGCTAGGGCAAACGGTTGCCAGCCTATGCTGGATTGGGAGTGTTCTAAGCTACGGTATCAGTTCGACTGGTGACCAGTTACAGATGGCAGCTGCATCCGCATGGTTATTGGCAAACGTGGCCGCGATAGTCAAAGTTGAGAAATAGACTAGGGTTTTGTTTTATTTCTTTCATCCATTCTCAATTGAGGAACGCAACGCATGATTGTAGCTAACGCAACGAACCTTGACTCTCGAACAATCGAAGGCGATCCCAAAAAAGAAAGACGTTTATCTCAAGGCGAAGACCCCATTGTTTTAACCGATATCTACAATGAAGGTATCAATATCGTCACTTGGCATAGGGATTTGCCAGCATCACTCCAGAGTAGCGTGCAGAAGTTTTTGGCAAGCAACCCTGGGTTTGAAGCGACGATGACCGTTTCGCCAAAGAATGTATCAGCCAGTATCAGTGAAGCGTTTGGGGATGTTGAGCAACCAGATCTGGTGGAAGACATAAGTGAATTGGTGCATATGTTTTGTGATTTGTTTCAGCTCTCGAATGTTGGTTTAAGACTAAGTGCATTAGATAAGGCGATGTGTCCAAAGTTTCATGTGGACCGAATACCTTGCAGGCTCGTAACTACCTACCAAGGCATTGCTACCGAGTGGTTACCTCATGCAGTCGTAGATCGCACAAAGTTGGGAACTGGAAGCAATGGACTTTCAGACAGTGAATCCGGCCTTTATCCAAGCGAAAGCGATATACAACAACTCGCGTGTGGCGATGTGGCGTTATTGAAAGGCGAGCATTGGTATGACAATGAAAAAGCTGGGTTGGTACACCGGTCACCGTCACTTCCCAATGGGGGCTGCCGTTTGTTGTTGACCCTGGACTTTGCGTAATTTAGAGCCGCCTCCTTTTATTAGGAGAGTGGCGCACAAGAGCGGTCTTTGAAAGTTCAATCGCAAAGATGGCTACGTCTCTAAAAAAATATTAGGTCTTGCGGAAGTAATTCGGAAACTTCAAAGGTTGTGAGCAGCGGCTAAGGGGAGGGGCTTGTTCCAAACTCGGTTCCGAATCGGACAAAGACCTGCCGACCAGGCTCGTCGGCAAAGTATCTTAAAAGACTCGTATAATCTCTGTAGCGTTGGTTAAGCATGTTTTGTACCTCCATGCTTAGTAGGTAGCGTTGTCCACCCAATTCAAAGGTGGTGCTAGCGCTCGCTCCGAAAAGCGCATACTCGTCGGGTACAGGCGCGAAATCGCTCTGGGGAGACACGTTGTATTGGCGGGCGATCAAAGTAGCGCTAAGGGATATGCGAGAATCCACCATCGAGCGATGGTTTGGAAGTCGATAACTGATCTCGGTGCGGAGTCGATCTGGTGGAATAAAGAGAAGGAACTCATCGCTTTGAGTATTTCTTGCACGAACCAGGCCGCCCTGTAGCTCGATATCGACCGGTCCGACCCGAACGCTTGCATCTGCATCGATACCGTAGAAAAGAGCGTCAATAGGGCTGTAGGAAAAGCGGGGAAAGCGGCCTTGGATGAGAACATCGGTACGGACGGTTCCGTCCTCTCGGAGTTCGGGTGCTAGGTAAATATACTCTTCGATAAAGCTACCATACCCGGCGAGTTCTCCTTTAAAGTTAGACCAATCGGCGCTCAGGGTGGCACTTAGACTCCAACTAGTCTCCGGTTTTAGAGTATGGTCACCCCGGGCCATGACTGGAAAAGAGGGGGACGTTCCGTTGAGGTATTGCTCGTCGATGGTAGGCACCCGCGTCGCGCTAGATAGATCGAGTTTGCCAGAAAGACTCTCGGATATATGGGCAAGTGCTCCGAGTGAAAACGTAGCTGCATTGAACGCGGAATTGCAACGAGTGAAGTCCTCGCCGGTTTCGCAGCTTTCGGGTGTAATGCGTCCCTCGCGCGCAAGACTCTGGTACGTTTTTTCGGGAAGGTAAGCGTGTCGGGTTGTGTGGTCAAAACGTGCCCCAGCTTCGAGCTCGATATGGTCGAAAATTAAGCGCTCGAGTGCGAAAATGCCACCACCAAAGGCTCGGTAGTCGGAGAGCAGTGGCCAACCGCGATAGACGTTCTCTTGGAGCATACCGCTGAATCCTAGCAAGCCTTCGAGTTCTAGTTGGTTGCCAAGCGAAGGTGAATTCCGTCGAAAAAGGACATCGACTGTGTGCGTGCGAAGTGTGAAGTTGTGTTGCCCCCTATCGCTCTCCACACGAACAATTTCGAATTCACTGCGTTTGTTACGTTGAAAAGCATAGGTGGTTTCTAACTCGCCGACGTCGCCGAGCTCAACTTCGCCACGAGCGAGTACGATGTCATGGGTTACGCTATAATAGGGCCGCTCGACTTCGTAATCCACTCGATAGAGTTCGCTATACGCTGGCTTGTCTAATAACACTTGGGCGTCAAAATCCTCTGTGGTTTCCTTGCGCACGCAAAGACAGGCGCCGCTTATATTATCGTTGCGGCGATACGAAATTTTGGCACTCCAGCAGTCACCCCGGTACTCCACAGTGCCCCCCACGTTCCATTCTTGGATGCCGGTATTGTCTAAGGGATAGGTGGGTGTTTCGAGGGCAGCGCCCCGGCTGTAATTACCGTCAAGCCGCCATGAAAGTTCAGGCAGGCTGCTAGGGTTTCCATCGAGCCGGGCGGCAAAAGTACCTCGTCGCCCATTGAGTGCCCCAACGGTTTGAGTCTCCAATCGAAGACCTGGCTGCGTAAGCAATTTTGGGGGCTCCACGAGCAAGACGCCGGCTATTGCGTCTGGCCCATAGCGCACACCGGCCGAGCCTTTGACGACGTGCATGGCGCCCGCGGCAAAGGGATCTATTTCGGGTCCATGTTGCAGGCCCCAATCCTGGCCTTCGTGGCGTACACCGTCGAAAAGCATAAGGACCCGGGAGCCATGTTGTCCCCGAACAATCGGCTTTGCAGCGTTGCCCGACCGCAGAACTGTTACCCCTGGAAGCGCGGCGAGAGTGTCGGCTAAATTTTTGCCTCGAGTCTGCGAAAGAGCATCTGAGTCAAGGGAAACCACCGAACGCGTGTCCGAAGATAGGAGTCGCGGTGCCTGGACGATAAGATCCTCGGATTGGGTTACCAAGATAGGGTAGAGATAAATGTCTATTTGATGAATTTGACTTATCTTCAGTTTCACTTCGCGAAGCGCGTAGTCATGGCGCACTGCGCGAATTTGGAGTTGACCTGGACAGAGGCCCTCCAACCGATAGCGCCCTTCGCTGTCTGAGCGAACAACAGAGGCGCCTTGGCTAGAAGCAATCCGGGTACGGTCAAGTGGTTCTCCACTTGCGGAGTCCATGACGCGCCCCGAGACAATTCCCTTGCACTCGGGCGCGCCAAGCACGCCTAGAAGATACATGATGGCGAGTCCCGTCATTGTTGCGCTCGGATCTCGGTTTCGGTTCGGCCCATTGCGTGAAGCAATGAGATTGCTGCTTCGCGATAGGAAGTGTTCAAGAGGGATCGAGCCTTGTCCGTCGCTCGACCATGGTCACCTATCGCGTAATGAGAATAAGCCACGCGGTAGATTGTTGCGGGGTCGGTTAGGGTGGGGGCCATGGCGACGATGCGAGCGTAACTATGAGCTTCGAAGAGGATGGCCACTCGTTGAATTTGTTGAGCAATGCTCTTTGGGGCGAGGGCATTCATGCGGAGGGCTTCTTGGAACAACCCGGCGAGCCAGTACTGATCTGCCGCTTCAAAAGCGTGGCTGTCACCCAGCATGGTAGCCTCTTCGAAAAGCCGTGCCGCGGCGAACCATCGACGCTTTTCAGCATAAACGTGGCCGAGGTGGGATCGCATTTTTGCGTCGTACTGGTAACGGGCTGCAAGTTGTTCGAGCATGGGTAGAGCCTCAGGGTCCCGGTAGAGTAAGTGAAAAAGGGCTGTTGCCACGGAACGTTCAGGATTGCGAGCCATTATTTGCTCGGCGGCTCGGCGCACGTCCTCTCGAAGATCTTCACGGTAGGCGAGTGCCGCAAGTTCTAGCCAAGGGCGTGTTTTCTTGGGGAAACGCTCGCAAGCACGAGCCAAGATCGAGTAGGCATCTGCCTTTCGGTTTAAGCCTTCGAGGGCACGCGCCTCTAAGAGTGCTTGAGCGAGCGACTCGTCGCTTAAAGCTTTAGCGGTTTCGGCGTGGCGAAGCGCGTCGGAAAAATATTTCATTTCAAGATAGGCATGGGACGCATAGAGATGGAGTCGCGGTTGCTTGGGCGTATTCTCTAAAGCTTGTTCGAAGGCAATCACCGCTTTTTGGAGGTTTCCTCGTCCTTGGGCAATAAGTCCTTCGAAGCGAGGACGAACAACCGGTGATACTGAGTCCAACTGTGATTCTGCCTCATCCCATCGTTTGTCATCGATGAGTTGGTGAATCGGAGTCACACCCAAGAGTGCGGTGATGAGGAGGGCATGAATCATTTCAGGGTGAACACAATTTTCTTTTCGAGTGTGGTCGCTACTGCAGCCCCATTGATACGGGCAGGGTGAAAGACAAATCGGCCAGCGGCTTCACGTGCGCTGCGCTCGAATACTCCCAAGGGGTCCGAGTCCACGACCAGAACTTCAGTGACTTCTCCCCGTGAATTGATATTTAAGCGCACGACGACGTAGCCTTCGACTTTATTGCGCAGAGCCGTTTTGGGGTAAACCGGTTGTGGTGCTCGCCTGGCTCGGGCGGGTTGATTCGATTCCAAGGCTGCATTTCCAAGGCCTATCTCTCCTGGGCCACCTGCGCCCAAACCTGGGAGTACGGAGAGTAACCCTAGGCTGGTGTGAGGATTTTGAAAGGCGGGTAGTGCCGAGGCCTTAAGGTTGATAGCTTCACTTGTCTGCGTGGTCGCGGTCGCTCGAGCTAGGTTGTCGAACTTGGTTTGTCTGATGGGGTTGGCTGGAGGGGGATTGACGACAATTGCTGGCCGAGACTCAGGCACCTTGTCTAGAAGAGGCTTTTGGGAGCCCGAGCGATTAAGTGAACCCATCAGAGCCAACTCGACTACGGTAATGCCTACGGCGAAAACGAAGGCAGGCCCAATGGATTGAAGCCTCATTCTTGTTCCACCGCTAGAGCAACTTGGCTAGCGCCAGCGGTTCGACAAGTGTCCATGATGTCGACCAGTGTTTTGGCATCTATTCTGTGATCCGCTACCAGAAGCACGAATTTTTCTGCGGAGCGAGACAGACGTTGTTCGACCTCGGCTTGTAGGCGCCAGGGGCTTGTTGGGCTCCCATCTACGCTTAATTCCCCGGAGCGGCCGATTGCAATTCGTATGGATTGTGCGGGTTGCTCCGTTGCGCTTTTAGCACTGGGGCGAGTTACATCGATGCCCAGGTCTCGAGCGAAGGTAGTGGTGACCACAAAGAAGATAAGCAAAATGAAAACAATATCGATTAGAGGGCCTAAATTGGGTTCTTCGTCGCTAGGCGTGCTTTCCGTGAGGTTTCCCAGTTTCATGAGCTAGCTTCCTCAAGCATTTGTAGTAACTTGCGTACATCTCTTGCTCTACGTTCTTGAAGGCGGTTGAGCAGGTGGGAGGCGACGAGGCCAGGCGCACTTATAATAAGACCAAACTGAGTTGTTATAAGAGCGGTAGAGATGCCACCGGCTACCGTCGCCTCGTTATTTCTCAGGTGCGACCCATGCATTGAGCCAAACATTTCAACCATTCCTATCACGGTGCCTAGCAGGCCGAGAAGGGGGGCCACGGCGACAAGAGTTCGAATGAAGCTCCGCATGTAGCCAAAACTTGCGAGGGCCTGCTGAGCGAGGTGTTGCATTCGGTTCGGATCGTAAGGAATCTTTTGCGATTCGCGAAGAAAATTTGAAAGTGCATTTGGCTCACCCTGTGTTGCTTTCAAAGCAGTTGCACCGACTCGAGTCAGAGCGTGTGTACGCAACAGAACCGAGTACCAGAGCAGAACACTGACCGCGGTAAGGACATAGGTGACCCAACCTCCCTTAACGAAAACTTGAGAGATGTTATCCAGCATGTCGTTGTGCACTTTGAAGCGGGAGCAGATCGTCGTTAGCACCTACGTTACGGGACTGGAGGACCACGAGCGCGAACTTTTCAACCCGGCGTAGGATGGCGTCGCCGGTCCGGTAAAATGTGGTCTGGAGCAGCAGTGCAGGAATTGCAACCATGAGACCAAATTGGGTGGTAAGAAGCGCCTCAGAAATGCCGCCCGAAAGTAAACGTGGGTCTCCGGTGCCATGCTCGGTAATCACGGCGAAGGTTCCAATCATACCAGTTACGGTTCCGAGGAGTCCCAAGAGTGGTGCGACCGAAGCAACGACGGAGAGCAGAGAAACTCCGCGCCGCATTACTGGCTTGATTTCTAGAATAGCTTCGGCGGCGGCGTGTTCGAGAGCGTCGGGGTTTTTAGTTCCATTTTGTACCAACCCGATAGGGTACATGGGCGTTTTGTCTGCATCGACAGGGGTCTGGGGGCCTTCACGTTCCGCGGCCCGCACCCGAAGATAGTAAGAGGTAAGTGCAGCGATACGCTCAATAGATAGCATAATAGCGAGCATCGCTAAGGCGGCAATGGCCCACATGATTATTCCCCCGCGTTCTATCCAGCCACGCAATCCTGTCTGGGGAGGAGCAAGTGAAGTGATTTCGGCTGGATCGAAAAGCACGACCCCAACACTGCGTGAGTCGCCGTGCGATACCGGCTTTGCGACAGATTGAGTAACTCTTAATGAGCCGTCAGGTCCAAGGACGAGAGGCTCTAAGCCATCACTGGTAGCAGCACCGACCTGAGCGATGTGCACCACGGAGCCTGTAGTCACCACGCCGCCACGCCCAAAATAGGTTTGCTCTGGTTGAACCCGAAGCTTACCGCTCTTTGCTACGTGGTGCAGGGCGGTGGTGATCATGAGGTCGAGTGGAGCTTGCTCATCAGACTTGCTGGTATCTTGAGGGGTGGGGAGAGAAGAACTGTTTACATTTTGGAGGTCGAGCCAAGACTTGATCTGCTCTTTACGCTGAGTGACCGCTCTTTCTTGTTCCTGCATCGAACGCATTTGTTCGGCCCGAGGCAGTTGGATTTCATTTTGAGTATTATTGGCCCGCAGCACAGTGAGCTTGCCGGCTAAAGATTCGAGCTCTTCGATGAGGGCGACTCGCGCCTTTTTATTGCGATTTTCGGCTAGGGCGAGCGCTTGTCGGAGGGACTTTCGCTCCGCAGTCAATCGAGATAATTCAGTGCGGTAGGCTTTGTCGATACTTTGAGCCTTTACGTGATGGGCGCTTATGAAGGCGACCAAGAAAGAGGCGACACAAGTAACCCCGAGCGACCGGTGCTTGAGGCACTTAGTGCAATCTGTTGGACACCTCATTGAGGATGGCTCCTCTCTGCGCTATGGGGCACATCGGTTGGAATAAGTAATTTCTTGGGTCCAAGGACTCGGTTGTTTTCAAGTTCTTTAAAGAGTCTTGCAACAGTCTTTTGCGCGAGAGGATCTTGTATTCGTTCGAAGCGCCATTCTTTTCCGCTTTGACGAACCCACCCTAGCTCTTGGTTGGGTAATCGGAAATACATCAGTGCCATGCCAATGCGAAGCACGTCTGCCAAGAATTGCTTTCCATCAAGCTCAATAGCCTGCTGGGCTAGGGCGATTTCACTTGCCAAGGCTTCCTCTTCTTCGATGAATCGCCACACCTGGGTGAGTGCTCTTGCCGCATCTGGAGTGGTTACGGCTATTTCTTTTTCGATTTGCTCCAATCGGCGCATTCGCTCTCGTCTTTTGAATGGAAGGGCACTCCCTACATAGAGCTTGGTCGCTGCTATGGATCGCTGGATGGGCTCCAAGAGGGCAAGAATTCGACCTTCTTGGTCGCCGACTCGCCGGATTCGTTCGTTTCTTAATCTCTCTAACGTGTCACGCCGGATTTGTTCGAGACGAATTTGTCGTTGTAATTCTGAGCGCTCGTTGCGCAATCCGGAAAGGTCATCTCGAGTTTCGCGCCGCTTATTTTCGAGCTGCTCAGCTAGCGAGTTTACTTCTGCTCTAGCGGTACTTACCTGCTCAGCTAGGGCGGTTGCAGCGACACTTTGGTTCGTTGCAACTACCCAAGCTAATAGGATGCATTTCGAAATAACCATAATTCCGTATTTTTTGGTGCTATTGAACGCTTACGTTGAAGTCGACGCTGATGTCGGTTGATCCAGGTAAGTCTGTTACTTTTCCGCCATCCATGACGCCGGCGAGATCTCCGGTTTTAACAGGAGTTCCGTTGACGGGGGGCATGTGTCGGAGAACAACATTGAGCACGCCAGTGCCGGCGGAAGTAGCCACGAATGAGTTGGTGAGTCCAATGGGGAAACCGTTGTTGTCGGTATCACTGTAGGAGTGTTCAATTACTGCAGCATCGTTGGCAGTGTTCGCTGGGCCTTTTACGGCGGTACCAGTGAAAAACACCTGGTGTTCGTCCTTCTCGTCTGAAATTTCCGGAGTGATGTCCTCGGCAGGGTCTTCCAATTCGTTAATGACTTCCAAGGTT
>CAXGXL010000066.1:0-10478 GCA_964013555.1 uncultured bacterium | reverse complement strand
CTCTTTACGTGGGCTTCCACTTTACGGATCACGCTCATTGGTTCAATAGTTTTGTTTTGATGACTCGAAGCGATTAACAACTGCATTAACGCGTGCATTGAGAGGCCAGCTGTTAACTTCGAAAACTCTTCTACCGTTCCCCAATGACTCAGCGAAGACCCACTCTTACCGTATTTCTTAAACCACTCGATACAATGGTGCCGAACCCTCTCGTCCGGCGCGGGAACACTGACGCTCAGTATCTGGGGAAGAGTCAGCACTCGACGGTTCACAAAGCTCTCGGATTCAGCGATCAAGAGGACAGCATCATCGCCCCCCATGAATCCTGGGTCCGAAAACCAATCCCTACAAATTGCGACGCGGTGTCGATCCGCATCGGAGAGGCGCGCGATCTCCCCTTGCGGCAGAATCATATCTGCGCCCTCGACCAGGACAATAAGGTCCTCTTTCAAAACAGGCTTTCCGTTGTGTACTGCCCGCGAGCAAATACACATCTGCCGTAGAATCTCGAGAGCAACACTGGGTTTATCTTGCGCTCTGCGCAAGGTAGCCTCAAAATCCGTGCCCACTCCCTCAAGTTCGAACCCATCACGTGAGCTTGAGAGCATCTTCTTAATTGCCAACGCAGTGGAATCATGACCGCTGCGCCATTGCAGCCAGGCCTCCGCCATTTTGTCTTTATCCTCGGAATGAACAAAACGAATAGGGCCATTGAGCTCGTAGACCACAAGTAACTTACCGCGCAATCCCCCCCAATGGGCGGTGAGAAAATCAACGATAGGCAAATACTCGCCGCCGGTATCCGAATTGGGGACAAAGAAGAGGTCGTTAACTTCACCCCGGAGAAAAACTGCCCTGGACTCTCCCGAGTTAATTATTCCGCCGATACGCTTTAGAAACGAATATTCTGGTGCATTCATGAACTCTACCGTTCTAATTTTGTAGCCCAATGGCCACTGAGGTGGGGGGCTACTGGGGCAGTTGCTCTTTTTCTACTTCCCCTGAAGTCACCCCGGCCGTATCCACTTTCTCCGCCAACCCGATCAACGCATCAAATTCCGAATTGGCTTCGCTCGTCCTAGCGTACTCCAAGAATTCAGCTTCCTGGGATTTCGTGTCCGTTCCCGCCAGTTCAGTTGCCACCCGAGCCTCGGCCTTAACCTTTTGGCGCAACTCGCGCATCTCCGCGAGTTGACTGGCACTGCCATCTTCGGAAATTCCAGTCATCATATCGGCAATGTCTTTTTCCTCTTGAGCGGTCACCATATCCGCCACAGCTTCGTCAGCTTCAGCCTTTACCTTCTCCAATTCGCGCAGCAGGCTCTGCAGCTGAATTTTATGATTCTTGATTTTGCCACCGTACTCCTCGACGTCCTGTTCAAGCTCGGTGATGCGGCGTTGCTTTTCATCTAGGGTTGAACCAAAATCTGAAAAGGCCGCTTTGCATTTAATATAGTCTTCGTCGTGCTGAATATCCTCGGCTGACTTCCCAGCAGCTTGCAATTGCGCAGCCCTCTTCTTAGCTTTCGCCAATGCACCTGTTTTTAGGTTCTCTAGGCGCTCCATCTCCGCGGTCAAGCTCTTGATTTGCTCTTTCTTCTTTTCTTCCTGAGTAATTAAGCCAGCCACCGCATTGCGGTACTCTCGAATCCGACCGGACTTCTCCCTGACAATCTCCGCATAGGTGGCTCGAACAACCGCGGGATTCTGATTCAACGACTCCCTGGCTTTATCTATATTACCTGTAATGAGGTACCCTACCGCTCTCAAATACCGGCCCATTGCACGAAACATCTGCTTGCTCCTCTTTTATGGATTCTCACGATCCAAATCATGTTGCACTGAATTCCACTGGCTCATTCGTTCTTCAACCCGAGCCGCTAAGTCTAAACTTCGATTCAATTCGTCTCTCACGGATTGCATTTCTGTCTGCATTCCCTCGGTGCTTCGCAAAGCCTGCACCCCTGTAAACACCTTCGTTAATTGCTCCAAGCTTGTCGCGACTTCACTTAGCACTATTTCTCTCTCATCGAAAATGGTGTTTTGAGCTGCAGAGGTTCGCATTTTATTGGCAACCTCCACCATGCGATGGCCCCGCTCCAACAATGCCACACACTTGTTAAATAACTCATCAACGCCAGCAACAATATCCATCATGGCTAAACCCCCAGACTGGTCTGGCCATAAGTTCCCGGTTTTGAAAACGTCGTTAAGCTCCCGTAAATCTTTCAACAACTTCTCATCACGAGGGTCACTGTCTTGACTCAACCGCTGTGCTAGCTGGTCTAAATGGGCGTCACGCTCCTTTTTAACCTCTTGTTGTAACTCCTCGAAAACTACTTTTGCAATAGCTTGGTCTCTAGTGAAGAGTCGAGTCAGTGCAGTGCCGATCCCAAAGGCCATGCCCACCAACCCACCAAAGAGAACCGGGGCACCAAGTTCGAGTGCCCACCCGCTCAACAAAGCCGTAAAGCCGCCCAAAAACGGCAACAATGTCAAGCGACTACTGACAAGTCGCAACAAAAACTTCTGGCGAAACCGTTGCTTATTTACCTTAATAGCGTCACTCCCACTATCGCGATTTTCGCCCCGAATTTAGTAAGGATTGTGGCCCAATACAAAGGAAACTTCAGCATCTCGGCTCAGTTCCGACGCTGCCTGAGCCCGCAGTCGATTTTCACTTACTCCTTGCGAAATAAGGTACTCTCGAACCGCCACCGACCGTTCACCCGCTAATAAGAGGTTCGCCTCCTGGTCGCCCTCCGCCCGTGCGTGCCCGACTACCCGAAGATAATAGGTAGGCCAAGACTGAATACGTTCGGCCAAGCGATCTAGCTCAACCCGCGAGAAGTCACTTATTTGAGCGGTACCGCGTCGAAATGCCACCGGCTCTACTCGCATTGCACCCACTTCAGTCAATTTATCCCATTGCTCATCATCTAAACGGGGCAGCTCGGACACCGTTCTTATCCGACCTAAGTCCCCCGTACCCGGACCCATTCCCTCGAGAATGTTAACGGCTTTACCTGGGTGAAACGACTCCGCGTGCAATTGCTCGAAGATCCCCTTATAGAAAAGTGTGTGAGCTTGGTCGCCAATGGGATCTTCGTCTAGAGATCCAGTTCGCACCAAAACATCCGCCACCTTCGCGATGATATCCTCTAAGTGTTGGGCCCCCAATTGCGACGACTTGATAATTCCCATGTGGGCATAATTTTCAAGGGTGTTCTTCCACTGAATTCCCTCTACCAAACTAAGAGCTTCCTCCCTAGACAAAGAATCGCCGGCCTCTTTGGCATCTTCCCTAATCAACTGAACCATTCCACCGGGCTGCTCTTGGTAGAAGTAGGCTGCCCTGGAATAGGCCTCAACCATTTTTCTGACTACATCGGGTTTCTCTTTGAGAAATTCTCGGCGGGCAACCAAAACATCGACGATGTAGCCCTTCATTTTCGAACTGTCCAAAAGAACATGGATCGCCTTATCTTGCTTTGCCTTAGAGACGTAGGGTTCCCACAACACATACGCATAGGACTTCTCCACCCCCGAAGCGCCGCGGAGCTTTTTGTAGCAATCCCCTGCCCCCTCCGCCTCTTTAAGCCATTTGTTGGGAAACCGGGGTAAATTCAAGGTAGCAATCATAGTCCGGGCCAAAAACTCACTCGGCGAACTAGGCGTCGCCACAATTCGAGCACTCTCCCGGTCCAACGACTGCAAAGACGGTACTTCTTTTTTGTAGGCGACAATCGCGTCGGCTCCGACGGTTTCATCAATAACCATTACAATGGTAGCGGGCTGCTTTCCTACGACAGCGCTCGCTGCAATCAACGCATCGACCGTAAACACCGCCATATCGACCTTGCCTCTATGCAGATTTCGAAGTCGATCCACGTAATCAGCCTGGTCGTCCTCCACGATCAGCTTTATGCGGTCCTCCTTAAGAACTTTGGCCATCTTATTAGAACGGAGAATTGCGTAACCCGAAAAAGCATCCGCCGCCAAGCGGACAGTTTGACTGTATTGGCTCTCAGCCCCGGTAACCCCAATCAGCTCGCTCTCCACCACCGGGTGAACCCACACCTTATATACCACAGCCAGGCCGGCGATAATAACACACCAAATTGCCGCCCCAACGACGATTCCTTTGCGCTTAGAATCACTCACTCAACACACCCCTTACCGACGTTTCTTTCTAACACCGGAAAACACCCACCAGGCCAGAAACGCTAGAATCATAAACTTTCCAAAGGAGGGGGCGCCACAACCACCGTCACCCTGCCCGGGCTTCTGGGTGAGGGCCGTATCGGAGTCTTGGGATTCCTCATTATCAACCGTCTTTTGGTAGAGAACTGTACCGATGGGGTGGTTGCCTGAGTTCGCTAAGGCCCCGATAATCTCAAACGCCATTTCCGACTTAAAGGCCTGTACTAACTCAAAGGCCTCCTCCTGAAAATTATCGACCTGGCCATCACCAGAAACCTCAGCAAATACTTCAGATACAGCCTGTGTCAACGAAGCTTCATCGTCAGCACGCCGGTACGAACGGGCATGGCTCGCAAGAACATGGTCTTGCGCCATATCAACCCCAATAACATCCATGGCGATTCCCCGAGAAACCACATCAGGCGCATATTTTCGCAGTAGCTTTTCATCCTCTGCTTGCCCATCAGTAACTACCAAAAGGCGATAGCTACCATAACCGAATTGTTTTTCTCTATCCTTCAAGAGGCGATCCGCGCCTAATTTGATAAATTGGCCAAGCGGCGTTCCTCCGCCCGGCCTTATGGCATCTATTTTTGCGAAGAGACTAGCATTGCTTTCTCGTGAATCAAGGCCTCCAATCCACGGTTCATCCTGCCAATTGCTAAAAACCAAAATCCCCACGTGGGTCGACTCCGGGACCTTTGCCAACACAGTTTTCAGTGCATTTTTGGCAGCGCCCATTCTGGTGAGATTGGCCTCTCCCATCAGGTCCTCCATGGACCCAGATGCATCCAAGACCACTACGATTGAATCATGAAAGGATGTTTGGGCTGACTCTTGAGCCAACGAGGTGCTTTGTCCAACAAACCAAAAAAAACAAATAGTACAAACTAGCCGAAAAACACGCCTCATCTCATTTGCCTTTCTTAGTAGTCAAAATCAGAAGGAGCCATCGCTTCAGGGGATACCCCAACCAGCCTAAATTCAACCCGCGTGTTCTTTCTTACGTCCGCCATGCTTCTGGGCGTTGCAATGAAGGGCTCCCGAATACCTACCCCTTGCGCCTGAATCTGCGACGCATCCAACTTCAAACGCCGCTTGCGGGCATAATCAACGATTTCCTTACGAACGGCCTCAGCGCGCCTGAGTGAAAGATTCAAAGCAGCTTGCATAATTTCCCGCGGGCTCTCTATCGCGCCCCCCCCGTCCAAAGCTCCAGAGCGAATCAGCTTAATCACCTCCGACGTGGAATTCAAATCCAGGGGGCGCCCCCGAACCGAGTAAGAAAAGTTCCCACGAGCCCCCCTTCGCTGAATCACACCCTTATTCAAGCCCGCTCGCACCACTCCTGCTAGTACTTTCGTTGGGTCAGAATGGCCTCGCACTGCAATCACAGCCCCCCCATATTCTTGAGCCAATTCGATCACTCGCTTAAAGTCTTTCCCATATCGCGACGCTGGAAAAGAATCCTGATTCGGTTCGAAACCAACCGTAAAGGTATAAATGGTACTATCATCAAGCCCGCCTTGCGAATTGAGCGATTCAAGCTCAGATTGCACAACTTCCGCTCGAAATCGTTCCCCTTTTTGGCTTCCCACTTTTTTAAGGTAGCCAACGAAAGCTCTAGAATTCCAGTCAATGTCCGATGCCAAGAGTTGAGTCTTACGGCGCGAGAACCCTAATTTAACGGCCATTTCCAGGGCTTTCTCCCTAAAAACTGAAAAACCATGGGGATTACGAGCATCATTGAAAAATGCAATATTTCCTGGATGCCCCACAAAAGTGCAGTCCGCCAGGAGCCCATCGGCTTCATCACGATTTGGCAATAAATCCCTGCCATAAATCTTCAGCGCATAATCCAAAACCTGATTGTATCTCGAGCTTTTCGAGCGCCTCAAATCAATGACCTCTTCAACACTTCGAAGATAACCTGCAGCAAATTTTTCCACCAAGTCACGATTGCTTCTTAGGAAATCGCTGCGAACCGCATAGACATCGGCAATCGTGTAAGAACGGTATGCCGTAGAGTCGAGAGCCCTTGCGCCTTTGACCGTGCCCTCTGCCCCGGTACCCACGCTCTTGAGCCCCCCTGTTAAAGCAATGAGATCCGGAGTAACCACAAAACAAGCATCAATTTGCCGTTTGGCCTTGAACGCAGCTGCTGGCCCCTTCGGACCCGTTATATCGTCTACCCAAACGATATTAACGTCTTCCCAACCGAGTCCCGCGGTCCGAAGAACATCGTCCAACATACCCACGTGGGGCCCGCCCCGCTGTAACGCAATCGTCTTGCCCCGCAGAGCCTGAATCGTTTTCAAACCTCCTCGCGAAACAAGGTGGTCTCCCGCGGACCAAGTCATCTGCATAAAGATCACCGGTTTCGTCCTAGGATCCGAGTTAAGAACTTCCGCCGCCATTCCGAGCATCCGAAAGGTCCCCCGCAAAAAAGGGCTCCGTCCACTCATATAATCCCTAACCTGACCCGCAAAATCATTGCCATCCGTTAGCTTAAGCGCCAAACCCTGCTTCGCAAAAACACTGCCCCCCTTGGTCAAAAGGCCACCATTTCCATGAAACGTAGCCATATCCCCGCCCCACAAGATGTAGGGGACTTGCAAAGGAGCGGTACTTTTTACCGGGCCCACTCGGAAAGAACCCACCTGCTTGGCAAACCGGTTCTGGTTAGCCCTTGCTTCTTGGATGCTCCCCATAGCGAAAAGTACCAAAAATGAAAAAAACGTGGCCGCAGGCAGCCGCGACTGAAATACGATTCTCATACGAAAATCCTCAATAGCCCTAAGGTTTGTTGAATGTTTCGAATCTTAATTGGGCGCGGAGAGTCACCCATGGACGCCTCACTCCTTCGAGCGCTATTTACGCTAAAGCGCCCTTAGTCTAAGTCGGGCCAAACCCACGTCAACCCGCCATCTGAACTTGCCTACACCGCAAGCGGTGCCAAGAACCAGCGAACCTTAGCATTTTTATCAACGAAAACACTAGCACTGATTCCCCCCCAAAAAAAAACGTGGCAGTTTTGCAATCACCTGCTGAGCCATCACTTGGCGCCCACACGAGCTCTCGCCCCATTATTAAATAAACGAAGCTAGCCCTGCACACCACCGTCAGCCACAAGCCTTGCCGCCAGGCACCAGCGCTTGAAGCACTTGACACCCTGGTGTTCTGGGGTATGTCAAACCCAAACTTTAGGAGAACCTATGCCGCGACTGATTTTAAACGAAGACCAGATCCATAGCGCCATTCGCGACAAGGTCTCACACAATAGGCGAGAAATAGTAGAAAAAGTCATCACCGCTACTCAAAAAAACCAAGTGGTCGTGGTTGGAATGAAGAACAACCCCCATTGCAAACGGGTCCGAAACGCCCTAGACCATCAAGCTGTTCGCTACACCTACTTGGAATATGGCGGTTACTTAACCCAGTGGCGCCGGCGAAACGCCCTGAAAATGTGGACGGGATGGCCAACGTTTCCCATGATCTTTATTGATGGCGTTTTGATAGGCGGGGCCACTGACCTCCAAAAACTAATTCAGCAAGGTGAGCTAAACCCGTTGTTGTCCAGCAGCGAATAATCCACCCTGCTTTGCGCGCCGTTAAGTCCCGAATTACCGTCGACAATACGTCTCCTTCACGCCTTCCTCTAAATGGTTTTCTCGAAACTCGAAATCATAACATGTATCACTGGTTCTCTTGAAAAGCACAGCGCTGGTTCCCGTGCCGCTCAAAGCTCTGTGCTTTAGTTGATACCACCCATCCTCCCCTAAGAAAAAATCGGTGATTTCAGTGGAACTGGGTTCCCCAACCCGCCCACCGTAGGCGCCCCTTTCACCCTGCGGCCGCATCGGACGAGGCTCTATTCGTAAACTAGAATCGACGTAACCATGGTGGCACCCGATTACGTAGGGCGGCTCCTTGGTTGTAAAGTGAATATAGCCACCATCGCCATCCGAAATCGCGTTGCAATCATCCAAAGGCGTTTCGGGCAATCGGTCAATACTATTGTATTTTCCATTTCCATAAAAATCGGTTCCACCTGTCCCAAAATAAACTGGGGCGCCATCAAGGCCATAGGCTATAGGTTGGGTCAAGTCATGCTTATCAAGTAGACAGATTGGTGCATAATGATAATGATAGTCGTCCCCTTGCCCAGCATGACCACCACAGTGGTCGAGTTCACCCTGGACAACGGTATCGCTATTCGGGTCGTAGTGCTCTAAGTGCGTCGCCACGTCGGGCCTCGCTTCATAATGAAAAATAGGAACTCCATTTACCGCAACAGCGATAGGTCCCTTCGGTGAAGCTTCCGTAATCTTATCCCTCCACTGTGGGTTAAGTGGAATTCGCCATCGGTATTCGTAGGGCGCCGGCACCCGTAAGATCCATTGGGAAATGCCAACCATCATTCGCTCTCTTGGGTCCTCGGGTTCAGGGTCGGCTAGTCCGGTCACAGAGTGAATATGAATATGCTCCTCCCCGCACTCGGCACTCGCCAGCCCGGCGTGGGGCCCAAAAGTTTGCTCGATAGATTCTTCGCAAGCCCCTGACGCAATTACGCTGCTGTGGATATCATCCGAATGGACGTGCTCTGCGCATCCACAAAGAAACAAAGCCATCAGACCAAAAGTCCGGGCCAGCCGGCTCACTTGCATGAAAAACACCCCCCATAAAAAACTCACAAATACAAACCGCTCAGAACGCCAAGGGTTGCGCAACAAATATACTCGCACCTAAGATCGGCCTAGACTTTCACCAAAGACTAGGGGCTCTCAAGGATTTTTCCTCACCTTTTTTCTCTAGGGAACTAGCCGGAGTCATGGGCCACTAGGACCCCTCTGCGAAGGCATTCGGCCAAAAACTCTCGATGCCCCTCCACTGCCTGGAACTCCTGCCGCCCCATAAGCACCTCATTAAACACTTGAGGCTCCTGAAAAATAAGTAGAAGTTCTTCTTCTTGCTGCGAAACCTCAACCACAAGCTTGGGTGCTTGGCCACCAGCCCCGGATAATTGTACCAAATTTGGGTCGGTTCGCCTTAGTACGGCCTCGGAATTTAATAACCAACGGCCTTCACCAAAGGGCAGTTCCCAAAGTTGCCGCGTCATGAGCTGAACCTGGTACCAAAACTCACTCACCGGGGACGGAACCGAACCCTCCAGGTCTGAATTAACTTGCGAAGCATGAGGCCGAATTTTCTCAGGCAACCACTTTCGTACGGCTGCTTCAAACCCCCTTGCTTCGAATAAGGACTGCTCGCAGGCCAAGTCGTAGAGGGTGTCTTTGTGCTCAACCACCCAATCTGCAGCCGCGATCAAGAATTGAGATTCTCTTCCGTACCACGGGCCCCATAACTCTTCTCTTAGCTCCGCGGACCAGCCTCCTTGCTCGATAAAGCTCCCGTGGACATTGCTCGCCCAGCCATCAAGCAGAGCCATGTAACCCGCGACATCAAAACCCAGGGCCTCCATGGCTGCTTGAGCTAGAGCGATTTCAATATGCCCAACCAAGTCTTGAGCCTTTTCCCAAAATTTGTGCCCCGATTCACCGTGGTCATTCTCGCAGTAAAAAGTAGAGCAAACCGAGTTGCGGTAGGCATACACACCACATTGAACTGTTATGGGGTCAAGAAAAGGACACACCAGCTCCGTCAATTCACCGAAGAGATTATCTGCGTAGCTCGCCACTGCCTTGCGGTATTGCCATGCATCGATTTGTTGCCCAGTGGGCAAGATATGGCCTCGAGCAATTTGCTTCTCGATCAGAGGCTTCGATGCACTGTCTTGGAGCGCAAACCCCAGCAAGAAGTTCGGAATCTCTGGAAAATACGTGCAACACCGGGTGCTTTTGTGGTGAACCCCTTGAGCTACCTTGGGACAAGTCGAGCAAGTGGCCTGGCGCTCGCTTGGCCACTTCAACCAGTGAGCATCTTCGGGCAAAATATACCGCCAAATCGCAGGAAACCCGTGTTCTCCCAGAACCTGGGGAGTCGTGAACTCTTTGCCTATCCTCATCAACCTCACCACTATTTAGCCAATAGTACCCGAAGGCCCTCTTACACGACTGCGAAGCTCTTGTCTCGAATAGCTTGACGCCGTGCGGCTCTAGGAGTGCAATGTATCACGAAAAACCATCGCCCGAACTGACCAAATCGTCAATTTGGCCGAAACTGGCCAAGGAGATACGGCATTGTCTAAAGTCTAAAGATGACGGAAGAAAAATTTCTTTATGAATCGGTTGTACCAGGTGGAATCTACTTCGAGA
>CAXGXL010000065.1:0-10485 GCA_964013555.1 uncultured bacterium | reverse complement strand
GTGAGTTCCTCTCTAAGCTCGTCTTCGTTAGTCGGAGCCTTTTGAGTATCGAGGTCTTCGAATCTCATAGAAGACCTATTTGGCGGATTTTCCTCAGAGAGGGGAGGCATTAGAGCATCGAGGGTGATCGGAGAATCCTCGACTTCAAGGGCGCTAAATTGATTTTGAGTTTCCTGATCTATGAGAAATTCGGGAGTGGTATCTATGCCGTGAGACTCGGCGTTGAACTCGAATTGCTCAATGTCTATAGAATCAAAGTTATCGTCAGTACGACGAGTATCATTTGCCCTAGGTGACGAAATAGCAGGCTCTTGGATACCAATTGGTCCGGTGTGTGGTGCAAATTCTTTGTCATCGATGTCGATATCAAATTGTTCGATTTCCAACGCAAGGGATGATGATTTAGATTTGCTCGCCTTTTGGGTGATGGGAGTAAAATCCCAGTCGATTTCAAAGTCGTTGAAATCCTCTTCGGTATCAATGGTTGTGGAGGTGAATTCAGCATTGAAACTGTCGTCGAAGTCAATATTGGTGGTCTGAAATGATACCCTCAAATCTTGATTTTCGATTATGTTGTCTGGGAGGACTAAGTCCTCAAATTGAACATCGTAGGTTAGCGAGGGGGCCGTTTGAGAACTTAATTCATGGAGGAGCTTGAGAGCGGGTTCAAATGTCGGTTGAAGACTTAGCAGTTCCTCGAGATCGTCTTTGGCTTGTTTTAACAACCCTGCATCATTGGAGCCTAAGGCCATTGTCCATAGAGTGTGAACAACTTGCGCTTTTTCACCTCGAGCTTGGAAGATAGCGCGGCGTGATTGGAGAGCCTCTCTATGGGAAGGTTCTAGTGACAATATTTTTTCTAAGTGAGCAAGGGCTTTGTCGGAATAGCCGTATTTGATGTATATCTGACTTTCGGAGAGGAGCCTTGCGCATGTCTCGCTTAATTTCGTTAAGGACTGTGTGGAGTTGGCTGGCGTTGGGTGTAAAGCCTTTAGAGTTTGGGTGGGGCTTTCCTCCTCATTCGTTTTGGAGGATTCCAAAAGAGCGCTGGCCTCTTTGTCGCTGGGATCTAAGTGAAGAATCAATTGGACAATCTTATTTCGCTCAAGAAAGTCCTCTCGATTAGTGAAAATTCGAACGAGCTCACGATAGATTGTTAGAACTTTATCGGGGTGGCCGAGTTGCTCGAAGGCTCTGGCCAATAGTTGTAGCACTTGAGTGTTTCGTGGGTTCGTCTGAAAACACTTTTGTAGTGTGTTAAGGGCCTTTGGCGGTTGGTGGGTTTGGAGGTACAAGTGCCCTAAGGATTGTGCTGTTTGATGGTCTGAAGGATCTGACTGAAGAATGCGTTCACAGAGCAAAATACAATCTTCAAATCGACTTTCGGATTCAAGTTGAGAAATCGCACGGTGAAAGCTTCTTCTAGCTTCTTCAAGCATGCCGCTTTTGGAGTAAGACTCTGCCAAGTGTATGTGCCGCGTGGCATTTTGAAAGTCTAATTGAACGATTTTTTCCAGGAGTTCTCGGCGCTTTTCAGGTTCACTCTTTTCTTCGAAATAGGAGCAAAGGGACTCGTATTCGCGAATAGCATTGGAGGCCAGTCCCAATTGTTCGTAGAGTTGGCCGAGTTGCTCGGCTCTTTCAATGTCATTCGGGATTAATTTCAGGATCTGTTTATGCAGAGCTACCGCTTTTAGGTAGAAACCCTGCTTTGAATAAGCTTCGGCGACATTGTGATAGGTTTGTGCGGCCTTTGAATTCTCTCCTTGGCGGGCATGTAAGTCGCCAATTTTAAGAAGAGCTCTTATATCTTGTGGATCTGCGTCCACCAAACGTTCATATTCACGAATGGCTTTATTTATCTGCCCTTTTTGTAGATATTTTTGGGCTTGTGCCCGAATTTTGTCTTTCTTTATCGCCACGTCTCGCCCATACCAACACCCAAACAAGCGAAAAGCCCTTTTGGAAATAAACTCAGTCGATTGAAGCTCTCAACACCCGGGTTAGGGATGCGATAGAAGGCTGGTATTATCAAGTGTTGCTACGCCCAACGTAGGCACCGGTTCGAGTGTCGATTTCAATGGACTCACCTTCGTTAATGAAGAGAGGTACGTTTACTTGGTATCCGGTTTCCAGTGTTGCGGGTTTCGTTGCTCCTGTAGCCGTATCGCCTTTAACACCTGGTTCGCAGGCGGTTATTTTCAGAATAACTTTATTTTCACATTCAACGCTAATGGCACGGCCATTCCATAACAATACTTTGGCATTGTCGTTTTCTTTGAGATATTTCTTGGCGTCCCCTAAAGCGTCTTTTTCCACCAAGCTTTGTTCATAAGTGGTGTTATCCATAAAAGTATAGTGGTCGCCGTCTTGATAGAGGTACTGCATGTCCCGTTCTTCAAGATCGGGTTTGCCGACTTTGTCTCCTGACTTGAAAGTAGGATCCAAAACTCGCCCACTGATTAGATTCTTGATTTTGGTTCTAACGAATGCTCCACCTTTGCCCGGTTTCACATGTTGAAATTCAACGATGAGATAGGGTTCTCCTTGATATTCGATTTTTAAGCCGTTACGAAAATCCTGAGTAGAGTACATTCGCTATTTCCTCTTTTGTTTGAGTGGCTACGCACTATGTGCTTGAGCTACACTCGATCGTTTGTTGCGAGAAGCATCTAGCATAGGGACTCTAGAGCTACAAGCGAGAAATAACGGCATTAATGGCTAGAAGTCATTGATTTACAAAAGCTTTTAATTTTTCTAATCGACAAAAGGGCAGTGGGCTACGCGATACTCGATTGGGGGAATGCAGAAGTGAGTTACCTACTTTAATTCGATCAAACCGCGTAGACCCAATAGATAAGATTGGGTTGCGAATCCACAAATGACTCCTTGTGCTTTATCGGCGAGAAGAGAGGTGTGGCGAAAGGACTCTCTGGAATGGACGTTAGAGAGATGCACTTCGACAAATGCGATGCCCGTTGAGACTAGTGCATCCCTAATTGCTACGGAAGTATGAGTGTAGGCGCCAGCATTAATAACGATTCCATCGCAATTTCCGCTGAGGTTCTGGATATGGTTGACCAACGCTCCTTCAATATTACTCTGAAAGAAGGAGACATCTACTCCAAGCGTTTGGGCGAGTTCGTGTATGCTAGTGTTGATACTATCTAATGTTGTTGTGCCGTAAATTTCGGGTTCCCGAGTTCCTAGAAGATTCAAGTTGGGGCCGTGAATAATTGCGATGGCAGAGCGTTTGGGCATTTTGATCAATTCAATTCTGTGAGGATATCAGGGGTGATGATTCTTAGAAGATATCGGGCTTTGCCCACAAATCCTGTGGGTTCAATGACTGCTGCGAGAAAATAATCTTGAGTAAGTGGTCGAAAAATAGTCGACACAGAGTTTGTGGCGACAACGAAGTCTCGAATGTCCCCTATTTGTGGCTGTTCTTCGCCAATGCGTTTCAATTGAGCGGCAAGGCCGGAATATTCTGTTAAGAGACCAACAATATCGAGAGTGCTTCCGCCGACTTGGTAGCTATCGATCGGAAGGCCATCAAAGCCCATGATTGTACAGGCAATTGTTCCTGGTACTTGCTCTACAACCTTTTTAGTATATTGGCGAAAACTCGTAGGAACCCCATGTTCTTCGTCAAACCACTCCTCTAATTCTTTTAGTCTCTGAGTTGCCTCTAATTCGGAGGGATTGTCGCGTACTATTTTTCGATAAATAGAAATGGCTTTATGTAATTCATTTTGCTGGATGTACAGTTCTGCCATGGTGGCGGTATCCCAGCTGATACTATTTGCGTTTGGCATTGTTAATGCCTACTTCATGAGCCTTCGTAGAGCAAGGGGGCGGTTCAATCTGGGCATGAATTTGTTAGCTGGGGACAGGTCGTTCCATTGAGACTTATGTCCTGCATTACTCGACATGTGGTGCTCCCTGGGGCTGGTTCGAAGCCCGCATCTACTTTTTGTGGTATGCATTCTTGAAGCGAGGCGTCCTGGCCTCGGCAGGTGCAGCTACCGTCTTCTGTACAGCTTGAGCAGCTAGCTTGGGTTTCCCCGACGGTCGTTTCATCGACATCGGTTGTGTTGGGATCATCCAAATTCGTTACAACAAAACAGCTCTCATCGGGGCATAGAGTTTCGAATTTAAATTGATTTGCGCTGCAGGTTCGATTCTGGCCGAGAATGCGGAGAAAAATCGGAAAAGTCATCCAATTGGATGTTATTTCGCTGCCGGCTTGAGTTTCGGCCACCAGGCGAATTTCAACGATCGTCTCAATATCGAAACTTCTTTGTCGAGGAAATTCTCCCCATGCTGGATTTCTATCGGTCAAGTCTGGAGCCGGTGGCTCCCCCCAATTCCATCGAGAAAGTGCTTGGTTCCCAATGTATTCAACTGACTGGCTTGCAAGCCCTAAACTTTGAGCATCAAAGTCAGCACCAAAAATTCCTCTTAGGGCAGCTTTGCTGTAGAGCAGGCCGCTAACAATTCCGGGCTCAATGAGCTCGGCTTTGGCGGGGCTTAAGGTACCGCTGGCTACCACTTTTTCATAATGAACTGGGAACATGTTGTCCGCAACGTCATCGTTTGTGCACTGAGATGACTGCAGATTGCGTCCATTGACCTCCCGAGCATTGTTGTAGGCGGCATTGGTGGTTTTCACATAATAACATACATCTAGTGATTGGGCTGTCAGGGTGTTTCCGTATGAGCGAATATTGGCTTTGCTGGAGTCCGCTGTTTCTGCTTTATCCTTATCGATGGCTCGTAAGAAATTTCGGGCAACGAGGGATATTTGATAGGGAACGCCACCAGCGGGATCAAACTCGCCAATTTGAATGGTTTTGGTCGATTCTCCCGATATTTTTAGGCTGCAATCAGCTTCAGGGAGGAGAACTTCTCCGAGTTGGAGGCTGTTGCCGTTTTCGGCCTCACAGCTGAACAAAACAGCTAATCCCATTGCGATGAGTGGTAATCGTTTCATGACGAGATTCTCCCTTTTACAAATTGACTGATTGATGAGATCGAAACGGTTTGCATTGTAAATTGACCGATGCTTGAAATAATTGGAATATTGATTGAACTGCCTTCTTGGGTGCGCTTTTTGTCCAGTTGAAGGGATTCAATATCGATTCTTGTTCTTTCCCACTGACTGGATATTCCCAAGTGCTCTAGGGCTGTGCACAGGGGAGCGGAGATACCGTGGGTTCTGCCCGAATTTTCTGCCCACTGAGTTTCGGCTACCATTCCCAAGGCAACAGCTTGACCGTGCAGGATGTCGAAGTTTTCACCCTTTTCAATCGCGTGCCCAACGGTGTGTCCGAAATTCAATACGCCTCGGACCCCACGCTCGTGCTCGTCTTGTTCTACAATTTGGGCTTTGAGTTGAATGCTCTTGGCTAAGACTCTCAAAAGGGGGGGGGCTTTGTAGGTTAAGAGAGCAGGGGATTGCTTTGATATAAGGTTAAAGAGCGGCGAATCAAGGGTTGCTGCCATCTTGAGCGCTTCCACTAAACCGGCTGCATGCGCGTGCTTACTCTGCGTCGCTAAGTGGGAAAGGGCTACGAAGACGCCTTTGGGAGCGTGAAAGGTGCCAATGAGGTTTTTGCCCCGAGGGGTATTGACCGCTGTTTTTCCGCCGACGCTTGAATCTACTGCGGCAAGAGTTGTTGTGGGGACCTGAATATAGTCGACTCCCCTTAAGAAGGTTGATGCTACAAACCCGGTGATATCACCTACCACCCCACCCCCTAGGGCGACGAGGCAGTCGTTACGGGTTAATCCTATGTCTAGCAATTGGTCAAATAGCCGCGATGCTGTTCCAAGGGTTTTAGATTGCTCACCCGGATCGAATTCCAGTAGTTCAGCCAAGATTCCATGGCTTTTCAAATGAGAGAGTAAATCATGGGAGTGGAGTTGTGCGACATTGGAGTCCGATAGAACTACCACTCGATTAGTCTTAGCGATTTGCCCGATACCCTCCGCAATCCAAGGACCGGCATGCTCGCGAAAGTAAACCGAATACGGTCCGTTACTCGATTTCACACATAGGCTTAAGCCTTCGGCAGTAGATTTGATAGTCGGCAGATTTGGCCAGTCTTCGCTAAGGTCGGTATTTGGTTCGCGCTCGGCAGCGCGAACTTGCTGGCGAGGGGAGCGGTGCAGTCCCATTGCTTCGAGAATTCCCTGAACCACAGCACTGGGATCGTGGTTGGAGGTTTCAACCACAAATTCCGCTTTTTGATAGTAGGGACAACGTTCATTGAGAAGGCGTTCAATTGCTTTTTCGGGGGTAGGTCCCTGTAGGAGCGGCCGGATTTCTCGCTCTGCAGGGCTGCTAACTCTCTGAAGAATCGTGGGCATATCGGTTTTCAGGTAAACTGTCCGTGTATTCTTGACGAGTAAATCATGCATAATGGAGTCGACGAAAGTTCCGCCCCCAGTCGCCAAAACAAGGGGGGAGGTGTTTTGCAGAACATTTCTCAATGCTGCTCGCTCTTTTGCCCTAAAGGCCACTTCGCCGTTGTCGCGAAAAATTTCAGAGATGGGTTTTCCGGCATGCCGAGCGATCTCCTCGTCAAGATCCAGAAATACCAGTCCCAATCGCTCGGCTAGTATCTGACCTGCTGTAGATTTCCCGGCTCCCATAAAACCAACTAGAGCTATGTGTCGGCGTTTCTTTTCCATCCTTGTAGCACTGTTCTGGATACGGACAGTTTTACATCCTTGGTAGTCAACATCACTAGAATGCGATCCCATGATTGGTCTTTGTGATCCACGGGGCTGCATTCGGGCAAGCATTTCTTCTTTTCCTCTGCAATCTAAAAGCTATTGTTCTTTTTCAATCTTCATATGAGAATTTTGAACTAAGGATTCGTCTCTATTGACAATTCGGGGCGTAATGAAAATTAGCAGCTCACTTCTATCGTCGCGGCTTTCAGTTTTTCTGAAAAGCCAGCCTAAAATAGGTATTTTGGAAAGAACTGGCACTCCGGCTCTACGTTCATTAACTGTTCGAGTGTAGATTCCCCCGATGACTGTAGTGTCGCCATCTTTGACTAATACTTCGGTTTCTGCTGATTTTTCTTTGATTGTAGGATCTCCGGCAGCCCCGGTTTGGGTGAAGTCAGGCTCACTCTTTTGGGTTTTGATAGCCATCAAAATACTTCCGTCGTTGGTAACGTGCGGGGTTACTTCTAATTGGAGGTTGGCTTGTACCCATTGGGTGTTTGCTCCATTGGCTGAGACAACGCTTACCGGAATTCTTACCCCTTGAGAGATCATCGCTTTCCGGTTGTCGAGGGTTGTAATTCTCGGCGAGCTAATAACGCGGCCGTTTCCATTTTCTTCCATAGCGGTTAAGCGCAGGGCCAAAAGCTGGCTGCCGCCAGCAGAACCAAATATAAAGCCTAGCCCCGTGCCCTGTGTGCCTCCTATCGCAGCGGGCAGGTTAACTGCGTAACGAGAGGGAGAATAGGTACCACTCGATGGTGTGGAGTCAGTGCTAGCCGCACCGTTTACCACAACGTCACCGGGAAACATCAAGCCAGTAGCATTTCCTTCAGCCGAGCTCATTTGACCAGTGCCCCCCCATTGAATGCCTAAGCTGCGCAAGTGATTACTTGCTGCTTCCACAATGCGGGCTTCAATGAGGACCTGCGGCGTTTGTCTATCGAGGTGCCTAGTTAGTTGGACTAGGCGGTCTATATTAGAGACGATCTCCTCAACAATGATTGTATTGGTACGTTCATCGGTTTGCACGGTTCCTCGCTCCGAAAGCATCGGCTGGAGCTGGGTGACTATATCTTTTGCAATGGCGTAGTTGACGGTGATGATCTTGATAGCTGTCTCTTCGACTGCAATTCTTGCTTTTCGCCTGGCTAGTTCATCCTCTCGCTCTTTTCTAAGAACCGACGTTGGGGCAATTCGAATGATGTTCTTTTGCCTTACTTTTCCATACCCTTTGGTCTTGAGAAGCGTGTCCAAAACGTCGTCCCAAGGTACATTCCTCAGACTAAGAGAAATATTCCCTCCGACCTTATCGCTGGCGATGATATTTTCCCCTGAAACTTCTGAGAGCAGTCGTAAAACGTTAATTACGCTGGCATCTTTTAAGTCGATTGAGATTCTCTTTTTAGGAGCTCGGGTTTGTTTCGGGGTAGTTCTCGCAAGCGTTGCCGATTGTGTTGCAAACCCTGCTGTCCGAGGAGCCGTTGTTGAGGCCGATACCCGGGGTGCGATTTTTTGAATTTCCCATACGAGTTTCCCATCGACGCGTTTGATGGTTTGACTTGCTTTACCGGAGAGATTGGCCACAACTTTAACTCTATCTTTGGATGATTCGTCTCGATAGGTGGAAATCATGCGAACGATCGATTTGTATGCAGAGGTATCTAGGCTGCGTTCAAGGGCCTTTTTCATTTGAGTTTTATCGAGGGTTAGTACCCATGCTTTGTTAGAGCGGGTATCTACTTTGGGAAGTTCTTGAGGATTGACATCTAAAATGATCCGAGCAACCTTTTTGTTACCCTCGAAAACCACGTCTTTGAGTTTGGCTACTGAATTTGTTTTTGGGAGAGTACGAAGGCTTACTAGGACTCCGTCCTCTGTTTCTTCAACCTGATGGGCTATATCAGGGCCTTCTAGGTCAAAAACAGCTCGTACTTTATTGTTGTGGTGGTCTCCCAATCGAATTCTACGTACATGGGGGCTCTTGATACGGTATGAGAGTTTCGGCGTTTTTCGAATGGTGTCCATCAGATCGATCACCAGGCGAGGCGGATTCTCGATACGCTCTACATGATACGAAGTGGCATTATTGAGTTCTAGGAGTACCTTGGCTTTTGCACCACTTCCTGATCGCTTAAGGCCAAGGAGTTTTGTTCCAGCAATAGAGAGGGCTTGTTGGGGGGAGGCCAAGTTCTTTTTTTCCTGCTTTATAGCATGCAGTTTCTTGGCAACTAATTTTTCTTTATCAAGTACTTCGGCACGTTGTGCTTGCAATTGTGCATCTTGATTGGAAAGTGCTACGAGCTTCTTGGAGAGCGTTTTTTCCCGTTTCGCAATATCAATTTTGGCCTTTTGAGCCTCTGCAACGGCTAATTGAGCCTTTTGCTTTTCAGCGCTCGCCGCTTTTTGCGCTTGGAGTGCCTTTTGATGCTCTTTTTCGGCATGCTCTTTTTGGGACTTGATTTGCGCTAATCGTTCTTGATGAGCTTGCTTGGCAACTTTCTCTTTTTCTTCGATTTGGCGTGCTCTGCGCATCGCTTTTTGCTCCAAGACTTTGGCATTGGAAGCCGCCTCGATTGCTAATTTCTTTTCTTGCTCAAGCTCCTCTTGCTGGGAAGCCGCTTCCTTTTTTGCTCGCTCGAGACGTTCAATGGCGGTTCGGTCTATTGGGGCGACAAGCGGTGGAGTTGCTTTGTTGGGGGTTCCAAGTCCAGAAGCGTTGGTGCGAACAATAACGGAATTCCCTTCAGAGTTGACCGTATAGTTTAGTTCTTTGTCAAAACCGATAATGATTCGACCTACAACAAATCCATTCGAATGGAATTGTCGAGTTGCGATTTGTTCTAAACTACCACCTTCGGTCGAAGCGGGGCTCTGGAATTCTTTGAAATCACCTCCGGAAATGTCAACGACAACTCGCATGGGGTCCGAGAGTCGAAAGACAGTGAATGTGGGCTCGGTAGAAGTTAGAATGCGTATGAGCTTGGAATCATTTTCACCCTCGATCTCAATTGAGTGAATTGCATTCGTTACGCTGCTTTGTGCAGTGCTTGTACTAATGAGCCCGAAAAAGAAGAGCATCATCAAACCAATCATCGTAGTTTTACCCAAAAACCAGATTGGGGGACGCCGTACGTAACTTGTTTTTTTCGACTTTGTGCACATCAACATAAGATGGCTCCTTTAACTTCTACTTTCTAATGAGATTCGATTTCTAGTTCAGCTTCTTTTGGCAGTTTTACAGTAATGGGAACTCGAATTCTCTCACCCGTAGGTGCCCGAAATTCTTCGACGACTACAATGGAATTATTGGATATCCGGGTTATTCGACCCCCATTTTTTCCGAGTCGAGAGCCAATTCGAACGATGTGTCCTTCGTTTTTTGGATCTTCTACCATTGCTCTGGGCTGACTGGTTCCTGAAATCAGGGCCACTAATTTGTATTGATCCAATTCAAATGCTTCGGTTTTTTCAAGTAGTCGCTCGGACTTTTGGTTACCTTCTTCTTCAACGACTGAGAGGTAGGAGCGAAACGGGTCGCGCTTGCCCACTGGATTGTATGAGAATTGTCGAACAATGAGGTCATCGTTTTTTACTTCTTCTGCTTCTTGAGTTTTCTTTTTGGCCTTGGGTTTAGCTCGGTATTGGTTGGGATCCCAGGGTTCTTCTTCTATGCAGCCCACGCCAGCCGCAAGCCCAGTGGAGCCGAAAATGAAGACCAGAAGTCGTAAGAACTTAGACACA
>CAXGXL010000064.1:0-10547 GCA_964013555.1 uncultured bacterium | reverse complement strand
GGACAAGACGGACAAAATGGGGTCGATGGACAGGACGGACAAGATGGGGTCGATGGACAAGACGCAATCCCCAACACGATGACCTCAAGTATATTCTGCACAGGTCTCCTCGAAGGTTCTAATATGTCCTTTCATTATACGGTAGCGCAATTCGCCCTGGGAGAAGTTTTCGTAAACGGCGGCGTTTGGGGTCCCTACACCGAAGTCAGCAACTCCAAACTCTATTCCATCATGCAAAATGGTTTTGAGACCGCTCCAATATCATTCACCCACGATGCATTGGGCACAGCGAATGGCGGGTACTGGCTTATTTCCCTAAGTCGCGAGACCCTAGTCACCACCATTGAATACACAGATGTAGACGGCATCCTCTCCTGGGAAATGGCGCCAGAAAACTGTATCATCAACGACTATACGACGAGCAACTAACACTCGCTCAGAGGCATTGAACACCGAAACTCTATCGGACGGAAAATAGCTTGCTGAAATGAGCAATCTTGAGAATATCTCGAATTTGGGTCGTGCAATTGATTATCTCAATTGAAGCGCTATCTCCGCCGAGGTGCTCTCTCATGGCCAGCATCATCCCAAGTGCAGCGCTGTCAAGGTAGACCGTTTCGCTAAAATCTAGAACGACGGAATTGCCTTGGATTGCCTCGTACGCCTTCACGAAGTCCAAATGATGAGCCAACCCAAAGCGTCCCGAGATCTTAATGATACAGCGACCATTTTCCGACGTACTCACTGCAATTGTCATAGTATCACCTTACCAGATCTTTCGAGTACTAGTATAATTATACTTTTAAACTAAACTCTTTTTTTTTCACATTATCGCAAGCCAAAATCAGTTAAGGACAAGCACCGCGAATCGTGGAATACCAATCATTTTTTTTTGAAATAATTTTGCGAACAAAACCAGGCAGAGCACACTATTGGCTTTCACACAGCTCCTCGCCCTTTCCGCCGTATTTCAAAGAGAAATTATTCGAAGCGAAATAGGTTGGGCACTTACCCCAAAAGATAGAAACACGCCCAGCGCCTAATCACCGAAAGGAGCACAAGTAATAAGGCTGGATCGCTGAAAACTGCTAAAAGAGGAACGTTTTCACCTGAAATGCGCAATCTTCAATATATCTCGAATTTGCGGTGTGCAGTTAATTATTTCAATAGAAGCTCGATCTCCACCAAGGTGCTCCCTCATAGCTAGCATCAACCCAAGTCCAGCGCTGTCGAGGTAAACCGTTTCGCTGAAATCAACAACGACTGAATTACCTAGAATTGTCTCGTAAGCCTTGACGAAATCCAAATGATTCCCCAGGCCGAAACGACCCGAGATCTTGATGACACATTGACCATTCTTGGATGTACTCACAGCTACCGTCATAGCATCCCCCTACCGGCTCGCACCCACCGGAATCGCACCGTACTTCTAAACTAAACTATTTTTTCGTACGTGATCGCAAGGTGGAAAAATAAACGAAACACAAAAATAGATCTCCCATCGCCCCTCAAAAAAAGAGTCAATCGGTTGTTAACTTCCCCCCCTATTGAAGCGTTATTCATCACGCTAATAACTTTCCTTCAGAAACCAGCCTCGGTTCTCCTTGGGCATCCTTAGATACCACGCACGCCTCGCCTGCAGCTCTCTTGAGCAAACGCAGAATCGACGGACCCAGAAGATCAACTCCAGTGGAACTATATTGCTCACCGCCGAACTCACGAACGGAATCCGTTTGCATCTTGAGAATCCGGATATCCTGACGAATCACCTTTAGTGCAAAAGGTGTCACCACTTGCCGTAGTCCAGGAATCCACCTATTCAACCGAATAGCTACCACCGCATGCATGCGTGTCACAAAATCCGAAATGGGCGTAAGGCAACTCGTCGTTACAATGTGAGCCTTCTCACCTAATCGATATTCTACCTGCGCAACGCTTGGCAAAATAAAACGGTCAAAATGCTCAACCTCACCAGCCCCTGGCGCAAGTAATTTCGCCATAATACCTGAAGGAACAGGTTCACCGATGTATTGGCACTCGACTCGGTCAGAATACCGACGCACCACCGTATCGATCGAATTGGGCTGCCCTCCCCGAAAGAGCCCCTTGTGTAAAAAAGCCGTATGCGGCACATCCAAAATATTCTCCGCCGTCGCGTGTAAAGTTGCCTCAAAATCCGCCTTATAAGAAACAGTGGTGTAACTAGAGTCATTCATGCAGGGGAATTCGAAGGGAGTGTGATTCGGTCGCGTTCCTCTATGGGTGTAGACCCAAATAAAGCCTTGTTCCTCTTGAGTCAGAAACGCAGGAACGTTTCGAGCCTTGGCTTCCTGTCTTCCGCGCAAAGCCGGTACCTCTTTGCATGAGCCTTCAGAATCAAATCGCCAGCCATGGTAGGCACATTGAATTAATCCATCGATGCAGGTCCCCTCTGAGAGTGGCACATTTCGATGGGCGCATCGGTCCAAAAGGGTTCTCGCCTGACCTTGGGAGTCTCTAAAAAGAACCAGGGGAGTATCCCAAATTCGAACGGAAAGTGGCTTGTCCTTTAAATCCTTCGAGCGAGCCGCAATGTACCAATACGGATACGCTCGATGAAGAGAGAAACGCTCCGTAGGCTTGCCCCACATTTCGATTCCGATACTCATTCTTCAAGAATATGGCCAACTGGCCAGGCCATCCCCCTTACGTAAAGACTAATGCCCGTCCATGGCCAATGCAAACCCAAAAAAAAAGCCGGTTCTGATTACTCGGAACCGGCACTCTTAATTTCGCTAGATTTCGTCCTCACCCTTAACTCTCTATACAAGAGCCACCAAATCCACCTTCCCAAGAACATTCCGAACGCTGCACGCATTGCCAATACGGCAACCCATTGCACGCATCCGAATTTTCGTTTTCGTTATCCCCCTGCGCCTCTTCATCGTTGGCTTGTTCACCACCATCCCCGCTTTCACTTTCCTCTTCCTCAACCCCATCAAGCTCATCAGAAGCGCCGCCATCATCTTCGTTAGCAGCACCACCTTCGGCGTCGTCCGAATCTTCGTTAAGTTCAGCCTCCACACAAGAACCACCAAATCCGCCCTCCCAGGCGCAATTGGCAACCTGAACGCAGTCCCAATACTCCAACCCAGAACATTCACTCGCGTCACTCCCGGCTCCGCCCCCGTTGCTCCCATCGCTAGGACCGCCCGAATCAGCTCCATCCTCGGCAGAAGAACCATCGCTCGTGCCAGCCCCATTTCCCTGCTCGTTTTCACTATCACCAGCTTCGACACAAGACCCTTCCCATCCTCCATCCCATCTGCAATCCGGAGATTGGGTGCAATCCCAAAACTCCAGCCCGGAACAATCTATGGGGTCATCGCTTTGTGACCCCTCCGTGTCCGACTCCGTCTCAGTTTGGTCGGACCCTTCAGAGCTTGAGGATGGCTCCGTGGAGGTGTCTTGGGAGCGACATTCGCCATCATCCCCTCCGAACCAACCACAAGCTTCCGTGGCAAAACACTCTTGCCAAGTCATTTCTTCGCAACTTGGCTGCTCAAGGACCGGTCGGCATTCACCATCATCTCCTCCAAACCAACCACAGTCGGGATTAGAGAAGCACTCTGCGGTCTCCAATTCTGCACAATTTCCCGTTTTATCGAGACATTCGCCATCATCGCTACCCTTCCACTCGCACATTTGCGCATTAAAACAATCGACTAATTCTAGTGCCGAACAACCGGATTGTACCGGAGCAGGAGCACAAAAACCGTTGGTTTCATCGCCCTCCCAAACGCATGCATTTACGACACCGCACTCAGGTTCAGCCAAAGTCAAACAGGCTCCCCCCGGAACTGCATCCTCGGGATTGCAAGCCCAAAAACCGACTAAAGAAGTGACAAAGAAACTTAGAATAACAAAGTGCGCACGCTGCATTGTTTCTCCTGGCTGTGCTCCTAATCTCTTCTAGCGGGCAGCTTCCCGACCCTTTTCAGACAAATCAGAGCTCTAATCTTAATAGAAAGTCCCACAGGCCCCCAACGACGCCTCCTGCCGAACAAAGTCTGCCAGTAGAGACACTTTTTTCGAAAATGGCAATCAAAAACGGAGGTTTGTGAGCATCTTTTCGGACCATTCAGAGAATCCAGAACTAAACTTGATATCTCTTCGGCTCACGAAACAAAACCGATTACCCCCTCAAGGAGAACTCTGTAGACTTGCCACCGAAGAACCCAAAAACAAAAAAACACCTGTATTTATCAGCACTTCGCAAAAAGAAGCGATAGGTTGCGCTTGCTACTTTTCAGGGCTAGCAAAGGCAAAAGAACGTTTTTTTGACCCGATCTTCGAACCCCTGATACTGATGGCAACAAGTCAGTGTCGCTAGCTAAGCGTTGAATAAAAAGACAGAGATGTATATAGGCCGTTGCGTCTTGGGATATGGTCCAGTCTTGCCCTGGTGTTTCCCAAACGTAGGGCCCTGAAAAGAAGAGAGAAATTGTGTCAAAAGCCTTGATTGTTGTCGAATCACCCGCGAAAGCACGCACGATCTCCCGATTCCTCGGAGACGACTATGTCGTGGAATCCTCTATTGGTCATGTCCGAGACCTCCCTGCCCGCGCCGCTGAAATTCCTGCCGCGCACAAGAAAAAGTCTTGGGCACGGATGGGGGTCAATGTTGATGATAAATTTAAGCCTCTGTATATTGTGCCCGAAAAAAAGAAGGCCCAAGTAAAAAAACTCAAGACATTGCTCAAAGATGCCGAAGCCCTCTATCTCGCAACGGACGAAGACCGCGAAGGAGAAGCAATTGCCTGGCACTTGGTCGAGGTGCTCAAACCGAAAGTACCTATCCGCCGCATGGTTTTCCACGAAATTACCGAACGCGCGATTCAACATGCCATCGAAAATCCTCGACAAATCGATATGCGCCTCGTTGAAGCCCAAGAGGCACGCCGAGTATTAGACCGCCTATTTGGCTACGAAGTTTCGCCCCTCCTCTGGATCAAAATTAAGCCCCGCTTGAGCGCTGGACGGGTGCAATCCGTTGCGACTCGCCTAGTGGTCGAGCGAGAGAGAGAGCGAATGCGCTTTAAATCGGCTGAGTACTGGAGTGTACGGGCTCAACTGGATACCGGCATTTCCGATCCCGCCTCCATCGATTGCGGGTTAGTAGAACTCGCAGGGCGCCGCATTGCCCTAACGAGAGATTTAGACGGACTCACCGGCCAGTTAACCGAAAATGCCATTCGAGATAATATTCTTCTACTCGATGGCCAGACTGCCCAAGCCATTGAGAAATCCTTAAAAGGGCAATCGTTTTTGATTGACGAAGTTAATCAAAAACCTTTCACTCAAAAGCCACTGCCCCCCTTTATCACCTCAACCCTTCAACAAGAAGCGGGGCGAAAACTAAGATACACCGCAAAACGTACGATGCGTGTGGCGCAAAGACTCTACGAAAACGGTTTTATTACTTACATGCGAACCGATTCAACGAGCCTTTCTCAAGAAGCTATCGAAGCTGCACGAGACCAAGTCAAAGCTCTTTATGGTACCGATTACCTCCCAGCCGAAGCACGCCAATACAAGAAAAAAGTAAAGGGTGCACAAGAAGCCCACGAGGCCATTCGGCCCGCCGGTGTCGAATTTAAAACTCCCCAGTCCGTTAAAGACGAATTAGATGAAGAAAGCTGGAACCTCTATGACTTGATTTGGCGCCGCACAGTTGCGAGCCAAATGAACGACGCCAAAGGTCAACGCACTCAAATTCGGTTTGGGATTCACCTACCTGCATCGGTTAATGACCTCACCAGCGAGGACGTCTCGGGTAAGGCGGTCTTCACGGCCTCAGGAAAGGTCATAACTTTTCCTGGCTTTCTCAAAGCGTACAAAAAAAGCAGCGAGAACGAAGATGATGAACAATCGAAAGTCTTACCCCCCGTCAAACAAGGACAATCTCTAGCCGCCAACGAGCTTGAAGCGGCAGCGCACCACACCAAGCCCCCCGCTCGCTTTACCGAGGTTAGCCTTGTCAAAACCCTTGAAGAGCGCGGTATTGGACGTCCATCGACCTATGCCTCCATCATTCAAACGGTTCAAGATCGGGGGTACGTCTGGAAAAAAGGTGGCGCCCTCGTTCCCACTCTTACGGCCTTTGCAGTCATTCAATTGCTTGAAAAACACCTCAGCAAATTGGTGGACTACGAATTTACCGCACGCATGGAAACCGATTTAGATACGATATCACGAGGCGACAAAGACGCCTTGCCCTGGCTTTCTGCATTCTATTTCGGAACCCTCGAGGAGGCGGAACGTGAGGTTCTTGACGGTAAGACCGTCGATGAAATCGGGTTGCACTCCAAAGTAAAGCAAGGCGGCGCCGAAGTGGATGCCCGCTCTATTTCAACGGTCCCCATCGGCCCTGTACCCGACGGTGAGGGCGAAATAGCGGCACGCGTCGGCCGTTATGGACCTTACCTCCAAGTGGACGATACAGATCGCCGCGCTTATATTCCCGACGACCTGGCTCTCGATGAACTCGATGTCCAAGAAGCCTCCCGACTCTTAGACGAAGCCGCCCAAGCCAATAGAGTACTTGGCAACCACTCGAAATCAGGAGAGCCAGTTTACCTCAAGAGTGGACGATACGGCCCCTACATCCAATTGGGAGATCCAGAACTCGACTCCAAGGGAAATATCAAGAAAGGATCGAAACCCAAGATGGTGAGTCTCTGGCCCACCATGACCCCCAAAACAATAACTCTCACAGAAGCTGAACTGCTTCTTTCTTACCCGAAAGTGCTAGGAAACCATCCTACCACAGGAGGCGAAATCTCGGTTCAAGATGGCCGCTATGGGCCTTACGTCTCGATGCCAAAAGAAGACGATCCTGAAAAACTAGAATCTCGACCCCTTGAAAACCACGAACAACTGCTCGCCATCGACCTAGATGGAGCCGTTGCCCTCTTAAGCCAACCGAAAGTACGCAAGACACGTCAGGCCCAGGGCCCACTGAACACCTTGGACATAAGTCCCGCAACTCAGAAGCCGATCGAGGTTAGAACCGGGCGGTTTGGCCCTTATGTTACCGATGGGCAGGTCAACGCCACCATTCCAACATCGCGGGATCCTCTGAAAATCACCTTTGATGAGGCTCTTGAACTGATTGCAGCCCGAGAAGACCGAATGCGCTCCGAAGGAAACGACCCGCGAGCCGTCGGCGCGAGCAAAACCACCAAAAAGAAGACAGCGAAAAAGAAAACCACCAAAAAGAAGACAGCGAAAAAGAAAACCGCCAAGAAGAAGACAGCGAAAAAGAAAACCACCAAGAAGAAGACAGCGAAAAAGAAAACCGCCAAGAAGAAGACAGCGAAAAAAGCAGAGGCCCCCAGCAATTAGAGTATTAGGTAAAAATGCGGCCAGCCCAAGGGCATAGTTACCCCATTGGCCTTTCCGGTGTTCGGCTTTGAAATACGATGAGCTCCACAACGTGCCTATTCCCGGCCTCAGCAGTCTTTAACTTAAACTCCGGCTTTAGTTCAGCTCTTTGGACTTCAATAGCGCCCAGGTCCTTCAACCTCTGAAGAATTTGTGGGGCGCCTTTTCAACTAGCCTTCCAGTTTAACGCTCCACCCAGGATTGCCAAAGTACCCGGTGCACCAGAGCTGCACCCATTGTAGAGCCAACCCGGCAATGGGGTAACTTGAAACAAAATTAGGATTTTCATCGCGCCCCGCAAGCACAGAACAACAGGAATAAGGCTTGTTGTTCTAACCCGGTGACCTAGCCCCAAAAAAATGCTAGCCTCCCTTACGACAACGTGATTCCTCGGAGGAGTTTGTTTTGAATTACTCTTATCTTTCTTTGGTAGCGTTCCTCGCCTCTACCGTTTTGGGATGCGAAAGTTTATACGAGCCCCAATCTTTTGAAATTGAGGAAGTCGGCATTTATCGTGCCGATTCCCTCGAAGAACCGCCGCCCCAGCAAGAGCCCATCCGCCTGAGAGCCATGACCTGGAATATAAAATACGCAGCAGCCAGGATTCCGTTCTGGTTTGACTGTTGGGGAGATCGGGTCAAAATGACCCCCAAAGAAGTAACGGCCAACATGGCCCAGATCTACGCCCTGATCTCAGAGGCCGATCCAGATATACTCATGGCCCAAGAGGTCGAAATCAATTCCCGGCGCTCAGCTTATTTCAATATGGTCCAAGGAATCCTAAACCACACATCGCTCAACTACGCCGCTTATTTCGAAGGCTGGAACAGCCGCTACATCCCCTCTGAGGGGTTAGGACGAATGAATCTGGGAACCGTTATTTTCTCCAAATACCCCATCGCCAAAGCCCAAAGAATCAAACAAGCTAATCGAACCGACCAAGACGCTTTAACCAACGCCTTCTATATAAAACGAGCTATCGGCCATGCCGAGATCAGCGTCACGGATTCTACTAACGTTGCGGCCCTTGTTGTTCATACAGAAGCTTACGACGAGGACGGCACCAAGAAAAAGCATATCGAGCAACTCTATCAAATTGCCACCACTCAAAACCTCCCCACGCTCTTGGGAGGTGATTTCAATGAATTACCCCCTACCGCGTTGCAAACGGAGTCATTCTTCGATGACCGGCGGACTCCCGTTTGTGGCGATGACTATAAGGCGCCTCCCTATTCACCGGAGCTTCTCCAGCCGTTTTTCGACACCATGCAATCGGCGATTTCTCTGGAACAATTCGGGACCACCCAAGAATCCCAAAAACGCTTTTTCACGCACTCTATCCTCGGTCCCGACGAGGAAAATGAAAACGGTGAAACGGGTTTTTGGAGTCGAACCCTCGACTATCTTTTCGTTACGGATGGGTCTTGGGTGAAAGGAAGTACCGATGTGCTCCAAACGACGGGACAAAAAATTGGCGGCGTCCAAGGAGAAGGGCCTGTATTACAATCTGATCCGCTACGTTTAAGTGACCACGCCCCTGTCATCGGCGTTTGGGAGTTAAGCCAATGACCATTAGAATCTTAAGCCTCGCACTCACTATGAGCACGCTTTCCCCTGCTTGGGCAATGGAAGCAAGAAGCACCGCAGATATCCAACCCCAAGGGTCCTATTCAGTAGGCCTCTTTAACCCCTTGACTCTAAGTGTGAACGACCACGTCGAACTCGAAACCCACCCCCTCTTCTTTTTCGCCGCCCCACACCTCCAACTCAAAGCCTCTCACCTAACGAGCGCCGAAGGACCCTGGAGGCTGAGTTCTATCTGGAGTCTCTCTTTCCCGCATCCCGCCTTGAATGCATCACCCCCGCTAGGCCTCCAAGGCTACTTTTTACCAACATGCAAAGTAGCGCAAGCCGAACCTAGCCGTGAGCAATGGTGTGACGAGCCTGGCTGGATCGTGGTGCCCAAATGGGGTTTAGTTGCTTCTAAAGGAAAGCAAAACGTTCTAACACTGCAAATGGATTTCGCAGCTGGCTTGCTTATAGCCGGCGAGCGCCCCGCCCCCCTTGATACCTATCCTATGCTCGATCTTCTTCTGGCCCCGATCTTCAACCGGTGGCGGGCCCATCTATCAACACGCTACGATTTTGAAGTCTTTAGCTGGCTTCGAGTTTCAACCGAAGGTCACATCTACCGGGTTGGAGAGAGAAGCAATAGCCCGCGAGACCCTTGGACCTTCGCCCTTCACTCGGGCGTAGACATAGAATTAGGAAGCGCAACTCGCTTGGCCCTTGGCCTCTACTATTGGAACAGCGATCAAAAACGCATTGAGATAGTCAAAGGCAGTGACGGTTTTGTGAGAACGGAGCCGATAAGATCCCATGATCTTGTACCTACATTCGACATTATCTGGAACGGCTCCCTCTAACCTAAGACCCAACCAACCTACATGGATCACCCAATCATTCGGGCTCTAGCGCCCTTCCTACTCAAAGCAAAACCCTATATTCCAGCGGGCTCTTTTACTGCTGGCTTTACATTTGACCTCGTGACGTTGGGTCGAATAGACGACAAACTCAACTTCATTTCTCAAACGATGTATCTGGGAATTGTTGGGTCTATTCTATTGCTCTCGCTGGAAGCAAAATCAGCATGGCTTTGGACTGGCCCGTCAGCTAAGCGAAAAGCAGCCAAACTCTTCTTGACCTACGAAAGACCCGCATTTCACTTTTTACTGGGCGCACTCTTAAGTGCTTTTGCTATCTTTTACTTTAAATCATCTTCGTTGGGATCTTCGTTCTTTTTTCTAGCACTCTTAGCCTCCGTATTGGTTCTCAATGAACTGCGTCCGCTTCAGAAGCTAGGCCCCATCTTTAGAACAGCGTTGTTTCAGTTGGCCCTAATCAGTTACACCACGTATCTACTCCCCACCCTTATGGGCCAAATCAACACTCCTATTTTTGCTCTTTCCATTGGGGTTGGCCTCCTCTCTTCTATGGCCATGGCTGCATGGCTATGGGTCCGTCATTACCCTATGGGGCTCTTGGTCAAGAACTATGCAGCTCCCACTGCCTTGGTTTACGCCCTATTTGTTACACTCTACGTAACCAATACACTGCCCCCA
>CAXGXL010000063.1:0-10806 GCA_964013555.1 uncultured bacterium | reverse complement strand
CGACCCTTTTATGCGATCCCAAAGGAAGGCTCGGCCTCCATGACCGAATCCCTGTTAATCCATTTTTCAGCCACGAAATTGTTAAAATAGGGCCCTTTCGAAGCGCCCCGATTGAGGGCCACCGGGCCTTCTTCGAGCGCTTCCAAAATCAACTACTGGTAATTAACGGTATCCATGCGGGCACCATACACCCTCAAATTGCCGCTCGGCATTACTGGAGCGGGTCCCTCCAAGTGGGACACCCCTCATTCTCGGCCTTGGTAGCAAGTACCGCCGTTCCGGCTCCGTCGCTCGCGTACATCTCGAACGGTGGGTACGACAATTCAGCTCAATTGGTTCCCACCACCCGAATTCCCAACACAGACCATCTTCAAGGTTTAGCGACCCCGCACCGGTCGGTTACAAGTGGCGATGAAGCCAATTTATTTAAATCAGCCACTTGGAGAAGACTTCAAGAAGCGCGCAAAAGACGGACGCAGAGACTCCAAGAGGACCAAATCCTACCTGAGATACGCAAGGCTATCGAACGTTTTGGGCTGGCTCGGAGCACAGCAGATGGGCTTTCGCATCTCCTAGCCCACCTGCCCCCGAACCTCGACAATTCGAAAAACGAACTCATTCGCCAAAGCCAAATAGCCTTAGCCGGCTTCCAATCGGGACAGGCCGTTAGCGCCCACCTCACCCTCGAAGGATCTGGGGACGACTCCAAGACCGACGCGAGCCAAATGGAAATGGTGCGCCACATTTTGGCAGGAATTACTTTTATCATGGATCAAGCCGAAACCATGAACCTTACCAACAGCCTCTATATTGTCGTTGGGTCTGAATTCGGTCGCTCTGCTTACTACCTGCCAAGCGGCAGCAAAGACAATTGGCCCATCACTAGCATGGTAGCTATGGGGCCGGGAATTCGGGGCGGACGAGTTGTTGGTGGTACCACCCATCAACTCGATCCGTTAGCGGTAGACCCCGACACACTCGAACCCAAGCGCCACGGAATTATCCTAACACCAGGCCACATCCACGCATCTCTTCGAAACCTAGCCGGAATAGCATCGCACACCCACTCGCACCGGTTTCCCGCCGGCGAGCCTTTGCCTTTTTTCACTTAAGAAATCGCGCAAGCCGAGGCTAAAAGCCGCCCGTTTTCAAACCTATAGACGAAAGCAATACGATCGGCCACGCCGACTCACTTTCTTGCTTCAACCGGAATACATTATTCTCCTCGCCGGTTACTTCGCCTTAACCTAGGAATCCGGGTAATAACGTGCTAGCCAGCCCAAAACCATAACGGTTTGAGGAGCGCAGATGTCGAAAATCCACAAAATTATCGCTCAATTGGTATCCCTCTTAGGATTTGGGGCTGCGGTTTACCTTACTCGACTTCACTTCGTAGGGGCCTCGGCTCAAAGCGCTCTTTGTGACAGTCTTTCTAAAACAGGGTGCTCTCAAGCACTGGAATCTCCCTTCTCCACCCTTTTTGGGGTCCCCCTTTCACTTCTTTTGGTAGGGATTTACGCAGTTCTTTTCACCGCCACGCTTTACCACTCAGAGAAACGTTCTGATCGTCCCTGGGCAGTCGTCGCAACGTTCCTATGTGCGATTGTCCTTGTCGGTGGAATCTTTTTGTTAGGAGTCATGGCTGAATCCCAAAGCTACTGCCCCATCTGCCTATTAATGGATGGTTTTAACCTCGTACTGGGTTTTATCTGGCTGCGAGCCTCAATAACCCATGCCGGCCCTCTAATCGCCCCCAAACCCATTTTTGCAATGTGCTCCTTAATAGCTCTCGCTCTCGGTATCGGGACCGGATTACAACGCTCCTATTTCAGTGAATCATCCAACAGAACCAGCACCGAGGCGACAGCCGTTCCTTTTTCTTCACGCAACCAAAAACTCACGGTGGCACAATGCCAAGATGTAGAACTCTCCGCCCTTGAGATATCAGACTTTCTCTGCCCCTACTGCAAAAAATTGGAGCACAACCTCTCCAATGTTCTGAGTAACTGTGGGGCCCGCGTTGACAAACGCTTCGTCCACTTTCCCCTAGACAAGCGCTGCAACCGGTTTGTTTCACGGGATCTTCACCCTGGAGCCTGCCGTTTAGCCGAAGCCTCTGAGTGCGCCCGCATTCAAGGTAAATTTGCCACCTTCGCGGCTGCCCTTTTTGCCGAAACCCCTAAAACAGACGCGGCGCTTTGGAGACTCGCCACCGAAAAAGAGCTCAACATCGAGCAGTTCAAAACATGCCTCTCGGAAGGGAGAACCCGAGACAGGGTCCGAACAGATATAGAATTAGCCCACCGATTGGGGGTGCGCTCTACTCCTACGTTTTATATTAATGGGCGCCGCCTCGAAGGCGCCCTATCCAAACAAGAGCTGGAAGCTGAAATTTCAAAGGCCCTAAGCAAAGACCTTAAGGAAGCCCATAATATTGCAGGAACTCCCCAGCCAGACGGCTCTTGGCCAGCCACAGAACCTGCTGAGGCTTGTGGCAACAATACCTATAGTCAAAAAAAGCAAGGCTGCACGACCCAAACGCCCAGCCAGTACTTTCCCACGCCCTAACCCCGACGTGCTGCAATTTTTTGGCGACCCCTATTTCCTAGATAAAATTCTTAACCAAGACTTTCGCGAAAAAGAAAATTCACCCGCCCAATCGCTCGTAGGCCCGTAACAGAATCTCTTCTGTTTGATCCCAGCCGATGCATGCGTCCGTAATGGATTGCCCGTAAGTTAGTTCGGCCGTCAACGGCTGCCGACCTTCAAGAAGATGGCTCTCCAACATGACCCCAAGGATAGAATCCATTCCACCCGAATAATGTTCTAAAACCGTAGAAAGAACTTCCGGCTGCTTGCGAAAATCCTTATTGCTATTGGCGTGACTGCAATCAATCAAAATCCCACGTCGGTTTACTTGAGCCTCATCCAAAAGCACGTCGGCGTAGGCTACATCCGCTCGCGAGAAATTACTTTTCCCACCACCACCCCTTAGAACGATATGAGTATCTGGGTTTCCACTTGTTCTCACGATACAAGGCTGTCCTTGAGAGTTGATCCCCAAAAAGGAATGCGGATGGGCTGCCGCCTTGATCGCATCGATCGCCACCTGAAGCGATCCATCGGTCGAGTTTTTGAATCCCACCGGCATGGATAAGCCACTTGCCATTTGGCGATGAGTTTGGCTTTCTGTCGTCCGCGCTCCGATTGCCACCCATGCGACGAGGTCCGCCACGTATTGGGGTACGATGGGGTCTAGAAATTCAGTGCTGCAAGGAAGGCCCAACTCATTAATCTCCAGTAGGATCCTTCGGGCTTCAAGCAATCCCCGATTCATATCATTCGAATTGTCCCTATCCGGATCGTAGATCAATCCCTTCCACCCGATGGTAGTCCGGGGTTTCTCAAAATAAACCCGCATCAAAACAAGGATGCGATCCGATACTTTCCGGTTCAGCGTAGCTAAACGACCTGCATACTCGATTGCGCTTTTTGGATCATGAATCGAGCATGGCCCCACAATAGCGACAAAGCGCTTATCCGCCCCCTCTAAAGCACGCCGCAAGGATTTGCGGGCTGACTCTACCACCTGTATCACCGACGCCGGCGCAGCCATCGAATCAAGGAGGGACTGCGGGGTACGCAGTGGTTCAAAATCAGTCACACGCTGGTTCTGATTCGACTCCAGTGAACTCATATTACCCTCCCCTTGGCAGCCTAGCGCACGCTTCGCCCCAAAACTTCACTTGGCGGCGAACCTGCCTCTAGCTCCAATCCACTGCGTTTAGGCAAAAACCAGCCCGTGCCGAAAGAGTCTATTGGAGGCCCCCCTCAAGCACTCATTAAACCCCGAAAGTTACCCAAAACCAAGCTCTGATTTCGTTCTAGGCTCACCTCAACCTGCTCCACCCTAAGCAGTCATTCGTACCTTATGTTCGCTTGCCCCCTCTGCGTCGGAAAAGTATAAACAAGAGGTGTAATTTCGTATTGTTACGATTCAACCGAAGAGCAAAGAACCATGAAATCCGTCCATTTGTTCCAAGTACCACTAATCTTACTTTCGGTTTGTGCCGCCCTAGGTTGTAACGGCACCAATTCGGCGCAGGAGTCTCCCGGAGGTATCTCCTATCCTGTAGATAGCGCTGGCCCCTTCAATACCGGCTACGCCACGTGGACCTTTAGCTACAAACCAGCACCCGACTCCGCCGAACGAACGGTTCCCGTTCATGTCTGGTATCCAACGGAGGATGAGCACAACTATCGAGGTGATCCCCCGACCCAAAGCCCTGTCTATGCGGGGTTGTTCGCCGACCGAGACACCATAGTGGATGCCGTGCCAGCGGCCCCCGTCTACGAAAGCGGTTTTCCTATTTTGGCCTTTAGCCACGGCAATCAAGGGCTCGCTGGGGGAAGCTATAGACTCATGCGTTATTTTTCTAGTCATGGCTGGCTTGGCCTTGCCGTGGGCCATGTTGGCAACCGCATTAGCGACGGCGCCGAAGCCACCAACCGCCCCGTCACCCACTGGCATCACCGCCCGCTAGACATTTCCGCCGCTTTAGACGCCCTTGAAACCCTTGATAGTTCCCACCCCCTTTCCAGCGCGGATACGACCTCGGTTCTCCTCACAGGCCACAGCCGCGGTGCTTACACCACCTGGGCCATAGCGGGTTCTTCTTACGATATCCCAGAGGTCGAACGCCGGTGCGACAATAATCATTACAGAGATGAATGCACCCCAGGGCAAATAGAACGTTTTCGACAAGGGTTTCGCGATGCTCGAGTCAAAGCCATCCTCCCGACCGCCGGGAATGGTCACTCGGAGTTTTTTGATGGCGTTCAAGGCCGCGACAATCTCCCAACCCCCGTGTTCTTTATGACCGCCACCAACGACGATGTCGCGGGAGAGGAATTGTTCAACCAGATAAGTACACCCAACTTCACGTGGGTCGAAATCACAGGAGGTTGCCACGAGCTCTTTAACCTGGGCTGTGATCACTCTGAAGACTCTCTCAAGTTCCCCATCGTGACCACATACGCTCTGGCGTTTGGCCGCCATTTTATCCTAAACGATACGACGCCAGAAACCCTGAACATCCTCAACGGCATAACTCAATTATCGCAGTATGTGACCTTCAAACAGAAGTAACTCAAACACGAGTCCAATGGCGAGCCTCGGCCGCTGTAGAATTGACAGCGACTATTTCTCGGGTACCAGGACGAAATTGAAACCTCGTGCCCCACAACCGCCCCACCAGGCCATCCTCCTGTAGTGTGAGCCTAAGGCGCACCATGACTCGCCCTTCAACGGCCCCTATCTGAACCTCGCTAAAACCAAGATTACGCAAGTGGCCCCTCCCATAATCTCTTCGAGTCAAGAAGAGATCTCGTCGCCAAATCTTCCCTGAATACCGTTGGATGCCCCCCTCGACCTTGGTGCTGCCCCATACCCACGGACCGAATTGAGTGAGTTCAATATGCCGTTGATTTTCCAACCATTCTCCCCCAACGGGGCACAAAAAGCCGCCAACGAACCAAATCAGGAACGCAACGGCACCTCCTATCCAAATAAATGTTGCAAGGTCAGCTTGAAGCATTGAAAAACCAGTATTCGAAGCGCTCTTAGTGTGGCTGGTTTACCGAACCGTGAACACCTTGGATAAATTAGTGGCCCGAAGGAGCCGACTAATTTGTTCATTGCAATTGGCTAACGTGATATTCGCGTTATCCCCACCAAGATCCTCACGCATCGCTAAAAACATGCCCAAAGTTGCACTATCGATAAATTCGGTATCGGCCATATCAATAACGAACGCAACATGGCCCGCATCCCGTGAAAGGTATGCCTCCCGAAACGCACTATGGTCGTGAAGTTCGAGCCGTCCTAGAATCTTCAAATGCAGTTCCTTCTCGTCTTCAATCCATTGTAATGAAAGTCCCATCGTTCCCTCTCCAAACGAAGCGATCCGCCCTTTCTTGCAACTCAGAGGACGGCTTGTCGAAGCCTCCTTTTAGCAGAACGGTCACCAACTGCCAAACTTAACGACAAACTCTCTCCTCAAGCGAAGCTCGGTTAAAGCGTATTTTGGCGGCGCCAAGCCCTAGATTTCTTCACGAGTATAGCGTAAACGGCCGTCGATTTCGTTTTATTCAAACCACAACCCCCTAAATGAGGTATCTCTTATGTTAAAAATATTCCAAATGGTCACTTTAGTATTGGCATCTTTTTTTTCCTTTGTTGGCTGCGCAACCCAAAGCAATAGCGCCGAACCTGCGGTGGCCGAAAAGCCCGCTTGCGTCTGTGCCGATGGAAAAGAAGGGGAGTCCGTTTGGTGTGACCAGTGCAATGTTGGCTACGCGGACGGCAAGAAAAGCAAGTGCAAAGGCTGCTGGAACGCCAAGTCCAAAGGGGGTGATTGCGCCGGCTGTGCCAAGCCAGAAGCCAAAGCCGTATCGGCCGACGCCGCTGACGCAAAAGATTCACAACCCGAAGAATCCGCTGCATCTGAAACCGAAGAAAAAGAAGAATCCGCTACATCTGAAACGGAAGAAAAAGAAGAATCCACTTCACCTGAAACCAAATAAGTATCTACACCTCGGGCTTTCACGAGCGGCGCCAATAGGTTGCGCCCTTGTGGAGCCTCCCCATATAGCTAGAGCAAGTTAGCTTTCTTGGGGATTACTAGTCCGGGAAAAGGCTGCTAACGTCGGCGGTCAAAAGTTCAAATTAAATGATGAATTAATGCACTCCCCAACACGTCACTGGTCCATGTCTAAGATCTCCGAAAAAATGGTTCCGATTCTCTTGTTGGCCCTCGTCACTTTTTTAACTCCGCTAAAGAGTTCCTCGGCCCGCGCCGGTACCTTGGACAATATCCGCAAGAACGTTCGCGAAGACAAATCCAAGAAAGAAAAAGACGAGAACACAGATTCACGGTCCCAGAAAAAAAGAAACCACTCCGGACGAAATGGGTGCTACCACTATAACGACTGCCACCACAATTGTTATTCGTGCGATGAGGCCGATGATGAGACCTCTATCATCATGTTCTATATTTTGTTCTCCCCCTTCTGGGGCCCCTATGCAGCGGTAGAAGGAAACGCATCCGATCCGCAGTACTTGGATTACCCTTACCAAAACGATGAAAGAGGATATATTACCCACAGCGGACATGGGTCGACTTCTGCATTCTCGCTAACCCTCGAAGGCACGAGGACTTCCTATGGGTACAATCAAACCGCCGAGGTCCGATTCGCATTCGCCAAACGGCTCGAATTACAACTGAGTTCTAAACTTTTAATTGAGCCAACCAATTCACGGTACTTTGACAGCCTTCATCTGCTCCAGCCCCAATTCAACGTGGTGTTTGCAATGGGAACCCATGCACTCTTTAGAGCTGGAGCCGGGATGAACGCCCTATTGGACCACACCTCTGAAACTCAGTTTGGAGTTAATTTTCACTATGACATTGATATCTTCCCAATCAATCCTCTCGTTCTTTCCGCCCGATTCGCCGCTGGCACGGTCGGAGAAGCATTTACATGGCAGAGCCGATTTAGTGCGGGGGTTGCATTGAGAAATGCTGAGTTATTTGCAGGGTATGATTTTAATTACTTAGCCAGCAATCTCATTGGGGGGCCCGTCGCCGGCCTCCGGCTCTGGTTCTAATCTATAAATTCTTCCAGTGTTTTTATTGCTGGCGAATCTCGCAACTTGCCCAGGGCCTTGGCCTCTATCTGCCTTATTCGTTCGCGGGTTACAGCAAAATCATAGCCCACTTCCTCTAGTGTTTGATTCCGGTCCACGCCAATTCCGAATCGCCGACAAATGACTGTTTGTTCCCTTGGTGTTAAAGCGCGCAAGGCCTGACGCACTGACTTTTGCATATCACGTTCTATGGTTTCACCTTCGGGGACTCCGCTATCCTGATCTTGAACCACATCCATTAAGGTCGTATCTCCATCCGGACCGATCGGCGCGTTCAGCGATAGGGGCTCTCGAACGGTGCCCTGAACCCGCTCGACCCACCCGGCTGATTGAGCGACATGCTTTGCGATGTCCTCCGAGCTAGCAGTGTTGCCGTGAGCCGCCTCCAGTTTGCGCTTAACCCATGCGACCTTTTGCATATTCTCTGTCATGTGCACAGGTACCCGAATTGTCCTTCCCTGATCCGAAAGTGCTCGAGTAATCGCCTGCCTTATCCACCAAACGGCATAGGTAGCAAACTTGTACCCACGCTTATAGTCGAACTTACTGATCGCCTTCATAAGACCACAATTCCCCTCTTGGATCAGGTCCTGCATCTGCAAGCCTCGATTTCGATAACGACGTGCAATCGTCACAACCAACCTCAAATTAGACTTAACCAAAGCCGTCCGGCAATTCTCCAAGCGGCCCTCGGCTGCAAGCAATTCCAAATAGGTCTCATTTGTTTCTTCCGGTGTGCCCCCACACCGATGCGCACCTAACTCCCATTTTGAAAAAAGGTCCTTCGACTCTCGGACCAGTGTATTCATCTTCCGTTCACTCCAATCTCCACGGGCCGCCAACCGCCGCTTCGTCTTCCCGCTCAAACGTCCGCTTGCCCCCAAACGTAAGAGTTCCTCGGCCGGTATCTCTAGCTTTCGGGCCAAAACCAAAATCTCACCCTGGGTTTTATGAAACCGGGTCACCTCTCTTCGGTACGCCTGCGTCAAGCTATCCAAGACACTTTGGCGCAGCCTCAAGCCGCCGAATACCTCTTCCAATTTTTCGTAATTTTTTACCAACTTCCTTTCTTGATACCCGGAAGCGGACTCTACCATTTCCCTTCTTCGTTCATGCAAGCGCCTAAATGAACGAAGCCGACGCCCAAACCTCGTCACCTCTGCCACCGAATCGCACTCCCTGAGTTTACTGAGTCGCACCCGCACTTCCTCAGCAGCTATTTGTTCCTCGGGCCCATCTGCGCCCGCCAGCCATTCGAAATCAATTACCTCGTAAATAGATAGTTGCCTCGCCTTCACCATCGCAAAGATTGCCTCGAGGTGCATTAAAGCAAACCACGTCGAAGCGACGGTCTTAATTACTTCGCGATTCGCCCTTTCGATCTCTTTTGCCAGCTCAATTTCCTCTGCCCGTGAAAGAAACGGGTCTTTCTTTATCTCTCGAAAAAAACGCGCCGCAGGGTTCCTTTCTTCTGCGTTTTTCAGATCCGCATCAGAACGCGTTTCACTCGGGTTCACGGCCTTATCCGAGCGTCCCTCCGCCTTGGTCGCAGTATCCACAGCTTCCTTCGTGCGAATTCCTTTTTGTCTTCTGCCGCTCAAATGCGTCGAAAGAGCCCGGAGAGTTTTTTGTGCGGAGTCGGTTGGGCCTAAAAGGGTAGACTCGAGCTCTTCGAGGATCTCGGTAACGATAGGTTCCTCAAAGCCACGTTCAACGCCACTAGAGTAGGATTCATGTGCTTCAGCCATAGATGGCCCTCGAATTTCTCACTAAACAACCGTGAAAGACCCGCCCACACCCAACAACAAACCAAGACATCGTTCTTATGTTGATATTTAATAAAACCGCTCTGAAGTGTAGCCTGATAGCTATAACCGACAAAGTCAACCAAGGAGTGATTCCCTTAGCCGGGGTAGAGATCTCCTACACAAGACGACATCGGCGCCACCGTAGCCTCCCTGAACCAAACTAAGTGCCAAACCACCTAACCTAAACTCGGCAGTCAGAATATCCGACCTACGCTAACCAAGAGTGCACAGTTTCTACGGGTAATCGGAAGCCCTTTATAAAGCTAGGGTTTTACACTCGGCACATCCAACAACACTGACAAGAGGGACCGAGCCTTCCCAAAAGGCCGCCTCAGCGAATCCTTGTATTCTCGATAAAACCGGCCAAAATCGTCGACTCCGAGCGTTGAATCGCCATCAAAGTAGGTATTCATAATATCATCAGGAAAATCGATATCGCAGCCTTTGACTAACATATCCCGCAATGGGCCACGCCGAACCCCGGCGTCGCACCCACGGTAGAAACGAAAAGCATCCTTGATTTCACGCCCCGTAATCGTCCCTCCATGATCGGAAGTTTGGTTACGAGATAAACGTTCGAGAGCAAAACAGGCCGCTGCCAGCTCCAAAAAGTCCAATTTTGCGTTTCGTCGAATATCGAATCGTTCAAAGAGAAGTTCAGCCCACATGATGGGAATTCCGACTTCCCTACTGTACTCATAAAATTCATCCCGCTCAATATAACCATCGCTGTTTCGGTCAACTTCGCTCCATCGCCCCAACAAATGGTTCAACACCGTACGAAAATGCCGCCGTTCTTCCCGACTCCTAAGATCGAAGTACTCATAGAGGTCAGCAAATGCAAATTGAAACACATCCTCAGGCAATTCGTCGTCAACCACGCGTTGGTAAAACAACATATCCGCGAGCGAATGCCGAGTGCTCTCAACCCCCAGCGACTCCCCCATTAGCCTTTGGACATTGGCCGCAAAAAGGAGAGAATCTTCTCGTTCCTCTTCCGAGGGAGAATAAGCAGGTAGAACACGCACCGAGAGTTCGTTAGACCACTGAAACATAATTCGGATTAAAAACAAAAATCCACTATTGCGCCCCACGGCCGCTGGACTAAGACCCCCTCCGTACTCCAAACAGACCGGTAAAACGGGAACCCCCGCCTCAAAGGCTCCTCTTTTAAAAGTAATTAACGCTTTTCCATTGGTGCAAGTGCCCTCTGGAAACAAAAGCAGGGGCGGCAAATTGGGGTCACTAGCCAGAGTGCGAATCGCTTCTTTATAGCCAGCCTTCGTCTTT
>CAXGXL010000062.1:0-10808 GCA_964013555.1 uncultured bacterium | reverse complement strand
GTTCTCTGAAGACCAAGGAACCGATTGCCCGCAGGTTCGCTATGAAGATGATTTGGAGAGCCAAAAGTACGAATGGGTTATAGGAGCAAATGAGTCCCTCTCCTGTAGCAGCCCAGACAATCCGGATTGTTGGGGGCCTCGCTATTGGGCTGATCCCATCGTGGTCAATAACTCTGCAGTTTATATGGCGTCTTTGACTGGGCACATCGAGGATGTTGATCCTCGATTGAACGTTGCAGGAGAGTCTCGGGTCTATGGACGAGCTTTGCGGAGATATAGGACGGATGCTGGCTATTGGGTAAATCCAGGGGAAACAGTTTTTCGTGATCAGAATACGGGGTTGAAAAAAGATTATTATCTTTTGACTACCAAACTGCGTCAGGAGTTATTGGTCGTGGGAGGGGATTTTAATCCTTGGGCGAGGAAGTCTAGACGATTTGGTTCGCACAAGACATCTCGCATTATGGTACAAGGATACACAGACACCGACGTAGGAATGCCGGGCAGTGCACCGGAGGGGGCGCCTCCTATTGAAGAGGTCGGAATTGCGCAGAGCAATTTGATGAAAGTAGTTCGGTGGCGCGAGGTACCTCTGGGAGCGAGTTGCGCTGCTGGAGAGGATGACTCATGAGGGCGCGGATAGGAAAACAAGAGCGAGCGTTTACGTTGACCGAATTGATGATCATCGTCGGTGTTCTTAGCGTGGTTGTGACTTTAAGTGCGGCAGATTTTACCAAGTGGATTCGGCGCACTCGTTTCAATGAGATGACCCGCTCTATATTCAACGGGCTTCTGGTAGGTCGTGCGGAGGCTATTCGAAGAGGGGGAGCTATCACCTGTAGCTTGGGTCCTGAGTTATTTGTTGTTTTTGTGGATAAAGATGGGAATGGTAAATACGATAAAAGTGATGAGAAGGTAGTCTCGTACCCGACGGGAAACAATTGGTTTGCCTTGCGCACCAGTTATGAACGGGAGAGCTACCGAAGCGGTATGAGAGTAGAGGCTCCTGCTGGCAATTATATTATCTTCAATTCTCTAGGCTACAGCATCGATAGGAGTACGAGCGAATTGAGGGAGTTAGTATTTGCGGTGGTGGACGACGAATTAGAGAGGCGCAAGAATTTTGACGTTAGTGTATCTGGTGCAGTGCGAATGAGGAAGTAGAGTTATTTCCTATAAGTACATGATTTAACTTGTTAATATAAAGGCCAACATTGACAGCTCTTCAATTTCGGTGTTAGCTCCATCTATGGCTAACGATAGTGTCGAACAAACCTTTGCCGCCCTAGTTGAATTCATTGCCAATAAATTTATGCGAGGTGAGGTCTCTCTTGCGGATTTGGTAGGGCTCGATGATGAGGAAATCGAAATCATCTTTTTGACCGGGCATTACCTCTATAATTTCGGAAAATATCAAGAAGCTCTCAATGTCTTTAGCGTTCTGACGCTCTACAAGCCATTTATTAGCCGTTATTGGCGGGCTGCGGGTGCGGCAAACCAAGCCCTTAAGAACTTCAAAGAAGCCATAGTGGCTTACGACATGGCTCTGACGACCAATCTCAACGATGTCATTAGCTATACGTATCGGGGAGAGGCGAAGATCAGTGCCGGAATGAACGATGAAGGTGTGGAAGATCTTAAAATGGCAGTGGAAATTGGTGCAACGCAGCCGTTTTATGGACAATGGGTTAATCGCTCGAAGACACTTCTTCAGGTGCGTGGAATCGAAGTTTGATTTATTCTTTTTAAGTAGGTCAATAACCAGGCATATTTTATGTAGGGTATAGATCGGTGGAGATACGCAGATGGTTGGACCCAAAGATATTCGAGGATCGCTTCGCCCCGGGGTTACCCCGACCTTAAATCAAAATGAGCAAGCGAAGGTAAATCAAGATAAAAAGGATAAGATCCGCTCTAAGGATGCGGGCCGTCTTGCTCAACAAGCAGGTTTTCAAAAGGCGGATAAGAATCGAAAGAGAAAGTTGTCCTTAGGAGATTCGTCTCAGGCCCCAATTCCTCTTCCTGATGATGAGCTTGATCCCGATGCTTGGAGCCAACAAGGTTTAGATTCGGCTGAGCAAGCCCTAAGCACAGCGGATGCATGTTTGGGAGAGGCTTTCGTGGAAACTCAAGACGCCGCGGAGGGAAGGGGCCTTGGGGTTAATTTACTTGAATCCAAGTTTATGCCAACCGAAGAGGATTTGGAAAAACTCAAAGCTCTTTCCGAACGGGAGGCTCAACCCCATGGAGATTTCAAAAGAGTTGGTGAGTCCGTAGGGGCTTTATTTGGAATTCAATTGGGTGAGGAAACAACCGTTGCTCAGCGCGTAGTGGCTGCAGGATTGGTGGTTGCGGGGGAGACCGAAACTGTGGTCTCAGATGGCGAAAAACTCGATGAAAAACAATTGGCCAATGGTATTCAAAAAGTTACATCCAATGGAAATAAGGCAGTGCAAAAAGCGAAAACTATGGGCCAAGGGATTGGCAAGGAGTTGAGCGTGCACCGTACCATGGTATTTAAGCGTTAGATGTCGAATCCATCGCCAGAGTTTCTCGACTCTCTATTTTCACCGCTCACTTTTCACGATTTTCTCAGCACCACTTTCACCAAGGAGTTTTTGGTTGCTCGCGGTGACGCTGAGCGTTTCAATCGGTTTTGTTCGCTAGAGCATTTACTCAATACGCTTCAGTCTTCAGAGTTTTCGTCAGAACAAGTGACCCTGGTCAGAGATGGAAATACGATCGATCCCACAAGCTTTGTTCAGGAAGGTCAGCCACAGCGGGTGGACTTTCCCAAAGTGAAGTCACTATTGGCCGAGAAAGCGGCGTTACTACTCTTAAGAGCTCATACCGTGATCGAGCCTCTTGCTAATTTGTCCCACGATTTGACTCGGGCATTCTCCGAGAATGTTAATATAAATGTCTATTTTGGAGGTCCGTATTCGAAGGGGTTTCCATTGCATGTCGATCATCACGACGTGTTGGTCTTGCAGGTATTAGGTCGAAAACGGTGGACTATCTACTCTCCCACGTTTTCCGACCCCATTTTGCTGCCGGAGCATCTAAGGGATCCTCCCAGTGGTGAGCCATTATGGCAAGGGGATTTGAGTGCAGGGGATGTTCTCTATTTGCCTCGAGGCTTTTGGCACTGTGCGCAGGGCGTGTCCAATTCTGGAACATTACATTTGGCTTGCGGTATTCAGCCCCTAACGGGGTTGCATTTTTTAACTTGGTTGCGCGGAGAGTTGATGGAAAACTCAATTTTTCGTAAGAGTATTGCTCTTTATGACGCAAAAGAGGAGCAGGAGGCTTATTTTTTGCGTTTAAAGCAAGCCCTCAATGACGTTTTAACTCCCACAATGCTCGAGAGCTTTGTTCAAGAGCATCGGCATAGGATATGGCAAAAAAGCCAAGCAGACGATGATAGCTCGATTGAGTTTAAAGGAGAAAAAGACAATGAAGATGTACGGGACGAATAGCACAGGGGCTGTAATGAGGCTTCTTGTTTTGGCCAATGCGGTAACTCGGGATGTGAGTTCAGAGCAATTTGCTCTTTTGGGGCAATTGGCTGCAGTTAAAGGCATGCAAAAAGAGGATATCCTTAGAATCGTTGCGGAGTATGAGCACGATTTACTTTTGGCAAAGCAAAATGAGAATCAGTTTTTCGTTGGTGACCAACTTTTGCCAAGAAACTTAGTTGAAGGGGCTTTAAAGGAAATAACTGATGAGGCGTTGCAGCTTCAGGTGGTGCAGTTGATGTTCGGCCTTTTGACAGCCGGCAGTGGCCACTCCAAAACTGATGTTCTCTTCGTTGAGAATTGTGTTGCCTTTTGGGGAATTAGCGATCAGTGGCGCGCCTGGCTTAGTTCTGAAGGTAAGTCTTAAGAGCAGTCTCAATTGTTTTTTTTCAGCCTTCCCGAACTACTAACGGTGGGACCTTGGTTTAGTTCGCCAATTAGTTGTTGGTCGGTGGTTTCAAAACTGGTCCTTCCAAAATTGTTTTTCCTTTCTAAGTATCCTTAATTGCGTCAATTCTAGACTAATTGATCGGACACCGTGAAAAAATTAACCAAGTGAATCATCTTCGGCCAATGTGGTGGTGAGCAAGATCACATTGCATTTTCTAGCTAGTCAGGGGGATCCAGTTTGAGTTGGAGTAGATTGTGCAAACTAGCCACCCACAAGAGTCGAATAGAGATTAACGGTGAAGGGATAACTCACCGTAAGTTATTGATTAATTTGAATATGGAGAGAGTTAAATGAGCAATTTAGGTTTAGCAAGCAATTCTGTGGCTGGTGTTTCGATTCAAGGCTTGGATTCCAATCAAGATGGAACCATAGATAAGGCCCTAATCGAAAAGACCACGGGGCATTCTATTTCTAGAGATAGTTTTAATCTTCAAACTCCTGAAGGGCGACAGGCTTTTCAGCAGGCATGTTTGGAGATGGGAATCTCAATGCATCCTTCTGCAGTGGGTTCTGAATCTCCGATTGTAGGGCTACTTAGCCCGGAGGCCCGTGGGACCCTGACTCAGCTCTCCCAAGCTTTAACGGAGTCCATATCGAACCCTCGAGCCCCTGCTTCTTCTGCTCTCCAGTCGCGGTGGCGAGAATTTATTGGACAGCAAGCGGCCAATGGAGGGGTCGATGTCAATGCCCTTGTACAGCAGGTGCTTAGAGAGTCGTACATGGAGTCGACTCAAGACCTTTATTTCTACGCTGAAAAGGTGAAGTTCTTTAATGAGCTTAAAAAGGGAATTCGAGAAGAGTTGACTCGTGCTCGTGAGAGTTTGACGGCTGTAGCCGGTAAAGATTCTGAAAGCTATTTGAATACACCCTACTCTGGGGTGACTTTCGTGACCGATTACACTGGCGGCACTGAAATTCGCACCACGGATGACGCTACTTCGAGCGTAGGTCGTAGTGCCGATGCGGCATTTAGATACGGTGAGTTTGCTCGGGGCTGGAGTACTACCAGTGAGCGTCGCTGGGATCCTCTCGCGATTGACCTTGATGGCGGCGGGGTTTCAACCATTAGTGCTGAAGAAGGGGTTTTTAATTTAGGTACTCGAGTTGAAACGCAATCAGACAGTGGCTTTGATGGCCAGCGGTGGGAACGCACCGAAGCTCGAAACGTAGACACAATGTTCGTCGAGTGGTTCGCTCCAACTGAGGGGATTGTTGTGATGGATCGAAACGGGGATGGGACGATTCAAAAAGGAGATCTTTTCGGTGATGATGTGGTAACTGGGCGCGGTACGGCAAACGGCTACGAAGATTTAGCGCTCTTGGATACGAACAATGATGGAGTTGTTGATACCAAGGACGAGCAATTTCATGACCTCCAGATTTGGACGGATGCAAATAGCGATGGGATCGCTCAAGAAGGTGAGCTCACTCATCTCTTTGCCCATGGGGTGGTATCTCTCGATACGAGGGCTACTGCAGGGGCCATAGGAGATGAAGATGCGAATGTCATTCGTGAAGGCAGCTCGTTTACTCAGCTCGAAGGCGCTTTAATGACGAAGGCTGAGCTTGAAACCTATATCGAAAATAAAGAAGAAAGGTTGAATTCGGTTGGAGACGATGCCCAATTGGCCAATGTTGACCTTCAAAACATGCTTCAAAAGCAACAGCAAACCATGCAGATGATGAGTAATATCTCCAAGATGCTTCATGATACTGCGATGGCTGTTATTCGAAAAATAGGCTAATTGATTAGTCGAGTCGGAAGCGTGTGCCCCCTTGCAAAGGGGGGCATAGGCTTTCGAATTTCTAACTTGTCTCTCTAGACCCGGCGTGCAAGAATTCAAGTTGTTAGTTTTGGTCGTGATCTAGATCACAGGGAACCAAATTGGGGATCAATTCCCAGTTTATCCGTGATTCTCGCTCAAATAAGCGATTATAAACATAACCAAAAGTAACTCTTGGAGGAAATGTCCATACACCAACTTCAGTGGGTGACAAATTTGAGAGCAACGAGTGGAAACTCGATACAGATTGGGCTGCTTGAATTTCAACGAAAAAACGATTTTATTTCAACATTTTACATATAATTTAATAAATTAGGAGTTAAGATTATGTCATTACCTTCAGGTGTTTCTGGAAACCAACAAATTTCGATCCCAACTGCCCCTACGGCGGATAAAGCTAGTGCGGTTCAGTCCAAAATAGAGTCTCAGGTTGGAAAGATCTCTGACATCACGGCTGAAATAGCCGCTATTATGAAGGAGCTTCAAGATCTCTCCACTCCGCCGCATCCAGGCAAAGATGCTTCTGAGGATGAGCTCAAGAAGTATCAGGCTGACCTAAAGAAATTTCAAGAGCAAGTAAGTTCGTTGAACAAAAAGCTAGATCAGCTTCAAGCTAAACTGAGCAAGGCCAAAGCCGTTTTGAATAAATTGAACAATTCAGAATTACCTCAAGCTCAGCGTGAGGATGCTAAAGCTCTTCAAGATTGGACTGACCAATCAAGAGAGGCTCTAGAGAAGCAAGCAGAAGCCGCTGCAGCTTCTACTCAAGATTCCGAGGATATGACCGCTGGGACTGCAAAAGACAAAGTGCGCTTGCAAGTTCAGCAAATGAAGCGGCAAATTGTTATAAAAGATGGTGATGTAGTTAGATTCAAAGCTGTTCAACTCGCGGTTACTGTAGGTGACGCAGCGCTAGATACTGTAGCGGATAAGAGTGTGACGGCGATGCCTAAAACACCGGCGGTTGGTATTTAGTCACCGTTTTAAACAGATCGACACATTTATATTTTAATTTTTAGGAGATTTTCACATGGCAATTGATGTAAACGCACCGGTAAGCGTAAGTGTTCAGACTATCGATATCGATGGTGATGGCGTTTCGGATACCGGACAAATTCAAAAAAACACTGGCTCAGTTTCTTCATTCGATAGTTTCAACCTCAAGACTCCGGAAGGCTTGCAGCAGTTTAAAGAGGCGTGCTTGGAGATGGGCGTTGCTGTTCCTGAGTTTGTCGGTTCTAGCTCTTCTTACGTGAGTTCACTCTCGGCAGAGAGTCAAGCAACCTTGAACTCTTTTGGAACGACGCTAACCAACCCTTCTGCTCCCGCTAGTTCTGCACTTCAGTCAAGATGGGCGGAATTTGTAGGAAAGCAGGCGGTAAATGGCGGAGTTGATGTCAATGCTCTGGTTCAACACGTGCTTAGAGATTCTTATCTCGAAAGCACTCAAGACCTGTATTTTTATGCATCGAAGGTTAAGTTTTATAATGAGCTGAAAAAGGGTATTCGCGAGGAACTGACTAACGCTCGTAAAGAGCTTTCCGGGCATGCTGGAAGAGAAGATACCGATGCTGTTACTTATAACAAGATAGCATTTTCGACAGACTACACGGGGGCTGCAGCGAGCGGTCAGCCAGAAATAGTAACAAGTCCCGATGGTACTACTTCCACGAAAAAAGACCTTGAGACTTATATTGAAGCGCTAGAAGAGAAGCTGAATTCAGTTGGCGACGATGCCCAACTTGCAAATGTAGATCTTCAAAACATGCTTCAAAAGCAACAGCAAACCATGCAGATGATGAGTAATATTTCCAAGATGCTTCATGATACTGCGATGGCGGTTATCCGGAAAATAGGATAAACTGATTTAGTTTCTTACTATCAAAGGGTGGCATGGATTCGTTTCCATGCCATCCTTTATTTTCGTTTGGAAATCTGATGGCTGTTGATAAAATTGATGCGCAAATTCAGGGAATGATATCCGGTTCCAATCAGAAGGCGCAGGCGAATGCGAATCGGATTGAAGATACGGATGCGGCTCGTCGCCGGGCTCAGAAAAAGATAGAAGAAAAGAAGCTAGCCCTTAAGGAATCGGCGACCCACAGGGAAACTTTTCAGCGTAGCACCAAAGTTCAGTCGAAGATGCGCCAAATCTTGGGCGGTAGTGAAGGTCCCGAGGCCGCTGAGGCAGCTAAAGCATGGGGGGACAATAAAAAACTTCAAAGCAAGCTATCTGAGTCAGCGAAGAACCAGATGCGGGAGCTGTGGAGTCAGAATCCTCCGAAAGCGACTAAAGCTGCTAAGGCGATGAACCGCTTAAGCCAGACCCCTGAATTTGATTCGGTCGATACAAAAAAACAAGGGGGGATGATTCAGCAGACCCTTATGGAGTCACCTGAACTAGAGAAACCAACTTCGGAGTTGCTCAAGAACCGTTATCTCCAGTCGACGAAAAACTCTAAGGTTAATGATCCGGAAACGAAGAATCGTTTTATGGATTTTGGCTTGCGTCAGATGAAAAAGGGTGGAACCGAATTAAAATTGGGGTCGGTTAAGCATGCTGGGGACATGCTCTCTAGTTTGGCAGAAAGTGGGACGACCAAAGGTGCTCAGCGCGCCGCTATGAGAATGGTTGAGACCAAGCCTAACGATTTAGGGGCGATGAAAAACGTCGATGCTTTCGTTCAGGAGCCTGCGGTTAAGCAAATGCCCAATTTTGCTCGTGGGAAAGCTACGGAGCTTTTGTCGAAGGCGGGGGGGGATGGCGAAGTTAAAGAGTCCTTTACCCAGTTGGTGAAAGATCCAAAATTTAAGTCCCAGACTGCGGAAAATAAGGGGCGCTTTTTTTCGACCGTGGGTTCCGGGCGGGCAAGTGAATTTAGGGCAGTTAGTGACAATCTCCTTAAGTCTCTACGAGGTAGCGATTTTCCAGAGCGCTCGAACCAAGTTTCTAAATTTTTAAACACGGTTTCTAATCAAGTTTCGACGGCTGGCGCAAAGGGGGTTAATTCTAAGTCTGCGCTAGCTCGTGCAAAGTCTTCGGGCTTACCTACCCCACCGAAGCTCATTTCAACCGAAGGACTCCCAGAAGAAGAGTTGTTGGCAGCCCGGTCGCAAAATCGAGCCAACGTTATTCAATTTTACAACAAGCTTTCTCGTTCTTATGAAAAAGCCGAAAAGAAGCTCAATTCAGCCAAGTACCTTGAGGATGTGAATTCTCTTCAGCAACTTCGCGAGCCGCCAGCATTGGATACGTCGTCGTTGAGTCCTGAAGAATTGGCGTTTATTTCGGAACGAGGTGAGTCCGTCAAAAAGAGGCTTGCTCAAGTCAAAAAACTGCAGCGTCAAAAGAGCAGGGAATTGCGTGGTAAGCGGATGCCTCCGGCTAAGCGCCGAGCACTAGCCAACAAGCGCCGACTCCAGGGCAAGCAGCCAAAGTATTTCAGCCCCAATACAGGACCTAGAAGAGCTTCTGCGCCCATGCCCAAAGCGGTTGGTGCTCAAGAAACAATGCTTGAGCAACCCCAATCAACCCAAGCTAAAACTCCGGCCCAACAGCTTCGACAGGGTTTTAATAACCCTACAGGTCGATTGGCTCAATCGGGTGGAACGGATATTCAAGCTCAGGTAGCTTCGGCTTTAGCCCAAATGGGGCAGGGCCCTATGACCGCAGAAAAAGCTGGTCATGTAGCGCAAACTATCGCTACTCAAGTGGCTGCTCAAGTGGCATCCCAGGTAGCCGAACAGTTATTAGGTGGAGCTAAATCGGGGCAAGAATTGCCATCTACGGATTCGAATCTAGAGAGCCATAAATCAGAGCAATTGGGCAAAAAAGATGGCTGGGGAATACCGAGGTCTTTTGAGAGAGATTTGGGAGGAGCTCGTCGTAGAGCGGTTCGTCCCAAAGGACCAGATACAAATTCCGACTCTCATTTTAGTGAATACGGTGATTCGCCTACTTTAGAGCAGGTACTCAATGAGAAGTACACGGGGAAGACTTTAATCAAAGATCCTTCCATTGTTCGGTCAATGGTTCAGCTTTTCCAATCTAGTTGGAAAGAACTCAATCGCAGCGAGGCGGCGTTACTCAAGAACTTGGGTTGGAGTCAGCAAGCATGGGATACCAAAGATACTCCCGCCGCGCGGTGGCCCATGTCGATGGCGACGCCTTTTGTTCAATTAACAGCGACTCAACGTGAAGCTGTGCGCAAGCTGGGATTTAGTCCTCACGATTGGGACACTCGTGTTCAGGCCTTTACAATGGGTAAGAATGCCTAGCAATCAAAGTCGATTGTGAAGGCTGAGTAAGAGCTCAGCCCGCTGCACCCATGGACCGAATTCAGGTCGGCCTAAGCCTATTTGCAAAACCGTTTGAAGATCTTGGAGCCCTGAGTCTGGGTTTCGTGCAAGAATTTGTGATTCCCCTCGGTAAACAAAGGACACCACATCAAATTCGTCATTTGCGATTGCCATATCGTATGCCGCAATGGCTTCTGCATAGTCCTTCATTTGTTGATTCACTGCGCCAAGAGCCCGCCAATAATGTGCTGTGTATGGTGCATAGGCAGTGAGGCCGGTGAAGATGTCTTTAGCTGCATCGTATTTGCCGTAAGTAAAGAAATTGTAGCCCAGCGCGTAGATGGTTTCCATTTCCTCGTCGCTTATGCCCTCAAGCTCTTGAAGAGTGATCAACCCATTCATAAATCCGTGAATCATGAACTCGAGGTACTGTGCGGCGGTATTTTCTATCTCAGACGCTTGCATACTCTTAACTATATCGGCAACTTCACTTGATCGCTAGAGTCTGGTGACCAGAAGAAGCCTGAAAAAGGACTGTCCATTTATTGGGCGCAGCCTCGCGTTTTACTCTAAGTTCATCACGTTGAATTGGTGGCGCCAACTTAATTGAATATAGGGTTATCTAAGTAGTTTTGGTTTTGTATTTTTCTCCGTTCGAGAAATCATCCGATCGGACTGGGCAAAGCGCTTGCTAATGACTGACGAAGCCAATTTCGGGCTATCTATGGGGCTATAGTGCTCCCCAATAACATGGAT
>CAXGXL010000061.1:0-10849 GCA_964013555.1 uncultured bacterium | reverse complement strand
CTCCCAAGATCCAAGCAGCGTTTTCTCGGTCCTTAGGATTCTTGCTTGTAACTAGTTTCTTAAAATCATTGGCGCATGCCAAAATGCCATCCAGCCCACTGTGTCGAATTAGTGCTGCAATAGCAGTTGCTCGAACTTTAGGGTGGGAGTCGTCAAGCATAGGTAGGATCAGTGAAATCGCTTCGTGTCTTTTTCGCTCGCAATAGGCTGCAATGGCCGCAGCTCTAACTTGAGCAGATGAATCCTTAAGGCACTTTGCAATGTCTTTTGCGTGGTTGAATTTGTTTGAACTGAGGAACTCTAAGGCAACAACTCGAATTTCCTCTGCGGGATGTTCTAGGAGTTGGAGAACATGTGCGCTCACTCCTTGGAGCATCTTGGAGGAAATGGCAGGAAGCAATTCAAGGGCGTGGAGGACGTCTCGGATATTCTCAGAGCGCAAAGATTGGAGAAGGGTTTGGACGGTAGCTTCATCATTGATTCTCAGCGAACTGGTTTTGAAATATAGTCTACGTTTGCGGAGAGTTTGTACCAAACTCATGAGGTATTCACGTTGCAGGAAAACAAGAGCAACTACCCATACAAGGATGGAGGCCAAGACTAACCAGCTTAGATCGAATACGGATAGTTGAATGGGGAGCTTCACGTTGAAATAAGTGTCGGTTTGGCCAAACACAAAGAAGAGAAATAGGCCTGCACTCGCGATTGCAATCTGCTTGAGAACTCCATCAATAAATGCTTTGGTTCGGCCGCGTATGTGAGGGGGGACAGGTAGGTACATCAGCTGGAGAGTAGAGTCATTGATGGTGTATCGCAGGACTTTTTCCGAGGCGATTGTGAAGCTGGCGGCCCAGATTCCAGGCAAGAAGGCGGGTACCAGCAGGAGCGAAGTAGAGCCCAGTAAGAGAAAACTCGGTAGTAACAAGAGCGCTGAGAGAATGCCGTATCTTTCCAGGAGTCGCGATGTGACTGCGAGTTGAATGATTGCTCCGAAAATGCCGGTAACTAAGAACAATGTAGCTATATAAGCGCTCCTCGCGTCTTTTCCTGCTACGGAGTCACCAAGAATCACTGAAAATTGGTAGTCAATAAGCGTTGACACCCAGTACATGAGAATGACGGTTGCGGCGATGAGCTTGAGGTGTTTGGTCTTGAGTACTTTGGGGAAGTATCCAGAACTGAGCTGGTTGGGAGTCGTTGCAGCAAGTTTATCTGGCCGACGTTTGTGGGCTTGGGTAAGCTCGTATCGGGTTTCTTCTGCTATTTTCCGGACCATCCAGAGATTGATTCCCAAGCAACCGATGACGATGAACAAGAGATTTTCAGTGCCGATGGTGGAAACTGACGCACGAATTCCGTAGCCAAATGGAATATTGGAAAGAAGTCCACCACTACTGATAATTGCAAAGAGTCTCTTGGCTTGTCTGGAATGAAAAACTTCGTTAATCAAGCTCCAAAATTGAACGACCAAAAAGGCTCCGAAAATTTCGACCCAGATATAAAAAAGCCAATAGAGCAAGTGGTTGTTTTGAACAAATGCCACTCTAAATAAGAGCGTTATGGTAATGAGAATCCAAAGAGAAATGGTGGTGGTTCGGTCCCGCCGTAGGATGCGCTCGACTTTGGAGTAGCTCAGCATCGCGATAGAGACGGTTATTGCACTTAGAATATACGCTTTAGGTAGTTCTGCTTTGTAGTTCGGAATTTCAAGAAAGAGTGAGTACCGGGTTGTTCTAGCGACGCTGAATGCTCCAATGGCCGAAAACCAGTATACAAAAGAATAGGCTGTTTTCTGAACTTCCGCGGGCTGGATTCGCAAGAGGTCTTGTAGAATTGAGCGCTGCTCGGATTGCATTCGTACCGATCTCACTTTCATTTAGTGAAGTAACACTGGAGGGGAGTTGGCGGCAATTGTGGAAGTTCGCTTTGGTGGCGAAAGGAGTAATTTTGTCAGGGCAAGGGGGTAAAGGAATACCTTGGGAGAATGTTATGGAAGAAGCACATGAATCAAGATTGGTTGCCGCAGACGCAAGAAACGACGATTTGCGTTCTGAAGTATCCCTAAGGCCTCCAAATTTTGAGGAATTGGTAGGACAAAAGGACTTGGTGGCAAACTTAAAGGTCTTTGTGGCTGCTGCATCCGCTAGAGGTGAGGCTCTGGATCATATTCTTCTGGCTGGCCCGCCAGGATTGGGAAAAACGACCATTTCTCACCTGATAGCGACTGAATTAGGGGTTCAATTGCACGTAACTAGCGGGCCGGCAATTGAACGCAAAGATTTGGCGGGAATTCTCTCCCATTTGCAGGAGAGGGATGTCTTATTTATTGATGAGATTCATCGCCTCTCCCCGGTTGTAGAGGAGAATCTCTACCCGGCGATGGAAGATTTTAAGTTTGATCTGGTTTTGGGGGCAGGCCCCCATGCTCGCAGTATTGAGATGCCGCTTCCTCGCTTTACTTTGGTAGGTGCAACCACGCGCACTGGTCTTTTGACTGGGCCTATGAGAGATCGATTCGGTTTTACCGGTAGGTTAAGGTACTATGGAGTTGACGAATTACAGGTGATTGTGGAGCGCTCAGCCCGCCTCTTGAATATTACTTGTACGCCGGAAGGTGCAATGGAGATGGCTAAGCGGTCTCGTGGGACACCCAGGATAGCCAATCGATTATTGCGCCGAGTTCGTGATTTTGCGGAGATCGAGGGTGCGGGCACCATCGAATTGGAGATTGCCCGCTACGGACTAGCGAAGTTGGGAATTGATGAACGGGGTTTCGATGAAATGGATCGTCGGTTGTTAGAGGCGCTGGTGGTCAAATTTGGTGGCGGTCCCGTGGGGCTCGATACTCTTGCTGCGGCTATGGGAGAAGAATCGGGAACCATTGAATATGTTTACGAGCCTTATTTGATTCAAGAGGGCTTTTTGCAGCGTACACCCCGGGGGCGAGTCGCGACATTTCAGACATATCGCTATCTCGATGTGCCGCTGCCCGAGAGGATGCGGGGCGGTGAGAACTTGGCATAGGGATTGGCAGCCGATAGTGGGGGCAAAATGGTTTTTTTTGCCTGAATTGGCCGGGAGATGCTCGACGAAGGGCTTTCGCCAAAAATTGAATTAAGTTGCCTCTTTACGATGCTCATGTTACGCGAACCTGGATGCAATTTGGCCTTCCATTGATAAGCACCACTCTAATGGCTCCAAGCGGGCGACACAGATGTCGTGATTGGTAGGATGATTGTTTTTGAAATTGGGGAGAAATAGCAATAGACTCTAGGTAGTTTATTGAAACTATTGTCATTTTTCACTTTTCGTGAGTTTGGCATGACGCTTGTATCGACTTTTGTTGTAGAAGTGTCATTTGTGTACTCTCATTGAGGAGCCAGTAGTCGATATGTTGTTACAAAGGACTATTCGAGAGAAGATAGCGTGCGAAGGCATCGGTCTTCATTCCGGCGAGCGAGTCAAGCTTGAGTTAATTCCTTCTCCTGCTGATACGGGAATTCGGTTTGTTCGTACAGATGTCGAGACTCATGATGAATTGAGAGCATCTGTTTCGAATCTGGCAGATACACGTCTGGCTACTACTCTCGGTGTTGGGGTCAACGGCTCTCGGGTTACAATTTCCACGGTAGAGCACTTAATGGCAGCTCTTTCCGGATTGGGAATCGATAATCTCGTGGTCCATGTGGATGGCCCAGAGCTCCCCATCATGGATGGGAGTTCGAGTGAATTTGTTAGGCAGTTGCAGGCTGCTGGGATTGAAGAGCAGTCTCGTGGGAAGCGATTTTTGGTGATCAACAAAGAAGTCGAGGTTCGCGATGGTGACAAATTTGCTCGAGTCTCGCCGGGGTCGGGACTCAGAATTAAATGTTCATTGGATTTCGACCATCCGCTTATTTCCCCGCAGCCCTTTGAGTTTCATTTTACAGAAAAAGCATTCGTGAGTGAGCTTTGTCGGGCCCGTACCTTTGGTTTTATGAAAGATGTTCAGGCATTGCAGGCTAATGGTTTAGCGCGAGGTGGGTCTTTGGATAATGCAGTTGTTATCGACGACTACCAAGTTCTCAACCCAGAAGGATTGCGATACCCTGATGAGTTTGTACGGCATAAGGTTCTTGATGCTATTGGTGATTTGGCCCTGGTGGGACTCCCTTTGATTGGTAGCGTCCACCTCCATCGTTCTGGGCATGCGCTGAATACGAAATTGGTTGAAACTCTCCTAAAAGACTCCAAGGCTTACGATATCGTTGAGCCTGCTTCTGAGCGCGAACGTGTTGAAGCTGCTCTTGATCTTAGTTCATTCGCCGTTTTCGAGCCGGTTGAATATTTGGCTTGAGGGCCGAACGCTGCTTTGAAAACGGATACTTTTTCCCAGGTTTCTTGGATCTCTCGTTCGGGCACACTATCCCAAACAATTCCACCGCCAACGCCAATTCCCCATCCTGAGGCATCTTTAACGAGGGTTCGAATGAGTATGGACAATGTCGTATAGCCATTGGGAGCTATTAGTCCGATGGAGCCAGTATAGAATCCGCGAGGTTGTTGCTCTATTTCTTGAATCAATTCGATTGAGCGGCGTTTGGGAGCACCAGTAATGGAGCCGCCAGGAAAGAGTGCTCGAATAGCGTCGGTTATGTTTAAGTTCGGACTTAGGGTACCCTCAATGGTGGAAACACCATGCCAAACGCCCTTGAATCCTTCGAGTCCCATGAGCCGCGGTACCTTAACGCTGCCTGGTGTAGAGATTCTACCCAGGTCATTTCGGACTAAATCGACGATCATGATGTGTTCTGCTCGTTCTTTTTGGACGGTCAGAAGTTCTTGAGCTCTGGCTGAGTTGCTTGTTTCGTTGCCGATTCGCTCACAGGTTCCTTTAATGGGAAAGCTCGAGATACGGCGGTTAGTCGGATTATAGTTAAAGAGTGTTTCCATGGTATTGGATACGAGCTCTAGTTCTCTCCATTTAACGTAAGCCCCATTGGAGACAGGGTTGATCGAGCTTAGGGCGGTGACGGCTCCTATGCCGCTTAGCGGCGCGCTTAATTGAAGACGCCGGGCGATATTGGCCTGATAAACTTCGCCGGCAGCAATATGAGCTTTGGTTTGTTTGATTCGCCTTGCATGTTCGTCGTCAGAAACGGTAGCTCTTAAATCGATTGGATTCTTACAGGGGGCAATAAGCCGAGTTTTTTTCTGTGAGATGGCTTGGATTAGGCGTTCAGAGTGTGAATCGGGTGATCCAAAGATGCCATATTGTTTTTTGTGGTGGTCTACAATCAACGCGTTATTGAATTCGAACAAAAGTCCAGGGGGTTGCCCCTCTGGAGCCGCTCGTGGTGGTAGATGTACCCAACTTCGTCCGATTTCATAGCCAAGAGCAATAACTTGGAGTTTGTTCCCCGCGAAGAGGATTTGCTCGAGATTTCTTCCATCTGCATCAAGGACGGTGGTCTTAGATGGGATTCCTACTAGCCCAAAGCGACCGAGAGGATCTCGATTTGGTGAACTAATGAGCGCTACCAACGAACTTTCTTCTGAAAGAGCATTGATGGCAAGAAGCTCGGGTTGGACCGACTTTGAAAAGGGGGTCCATGGAAGAATAGCATCAAGGCTCCACATGCGAGCCGAGCTATCATAGAGAAATGGGTTCATCCAGTCCGCAGAGAACCGGATAGGAACTTAACACTCGATTGTTCGGAAAGGAAATTGAGGTCGGGGGCTTGGTGGCTGAATGGGATTTTCAAAATTGGTTTCAACCGCATTTTGCAGAGGAGGAGTAAGGCTCCGACTAATTGCAATCGTTGCCACTAAACCTGCAATGAAAGCCAAAAAGAAGAGGGCGATGTAGAATCGGGGTTTCGGTATTTCCATACCAAGTAGATTTGCAATCTCAATGCCAGATGCCTTTGACTGCAGATTATTGATAATATTCAAACTTTTCGTAACCGATCGGTGTGACCTCGATCACTGCTCTGTCAGGTATGTCAGGGGCTTGGGGGCAAAATCGGTAATACCTTTAGGATTCGCGGTGGGTTATTTGCCAAAATAACCAAAAAAGTTGAGCAATTTAAGATGGTTATTGTAGTAGAGGGAGAGTTTGCTCTGGCGAGGAGCGTGGTTCGCGTTGCCTGCCTGTTTCGACAGGCCTGGCTTTCATTTGCATCAATTTCATTAGAGTCTAAGGCTATTGGCTCAATTTAAACCGGAAATTGGTCTTACTTATTGGTTTTATTGGTTTTATTGGTTCAGTTCGTTAGGTTTTCGATTGAAGGTCATGGGATGAGTGAGGGCTTGGGGCAAGGAGCTCCTCTCCTATGTTTAAAGCGGCGCTCGTCAATCATTTTGGGTTCTGTTTACCCGTGTTTCAAGGGTGTATACAGACTCTCCACTTGGACCGCCTGAGACTTTGACGTAATAAAATGAGGCGTTTTCAGCGACGGTTTCTACAGTGTTCGCTGGGGTTTGGGCTGAATCCTCGGTAGTAACGATCCTATTGGAATCAAATGCCTCGTTTTCTGCAAATGGCCCAAATACAATGAGGTTTAATTCCCCAAGGAAATCCTTGATTGAAATTTCCAGAAGGCCGGGGTGACTCAAGGTTACTTTGTAGTAGTCCACGTCCCCTAAGCAAATCTTGAGCACATTCGATGCGCATCGGACAAAAGAGGTGTCTTGCGTGGTTTCGTAGATACATCCTTCAGGGAAAGATTCGGTAGATTCGTTGAGTAAAACCGATGCAGTGGAAGCGGTCTCATTTGGGGAATTCAATTCAAAGGGGTCATCGCAAATTTCACCTTGGCTCATAGTAAGTGATAAGTTGTACCAGCCTTCGCTGCTGCCGGTTGGATCTATCTTGAGGAAATATTGGCTCTCTGTGTTGGCACTAAAGTCTAGAAGTTGGCTTCCCCCTAGATTATTGAGAAGCCCACTGGCTAAAATACTTTCACCGTCGGAGCTTATGATGAATAGTTGAGCGCTCATGGTAGGATCAGGCGAGGACATGGATACTGCCAGGCGATCTCCCGCACTCATTGAGATCGCAAACCAATCGTCATCATTATTGCATACCGACAAATCACTTATTTGTGTGCTAGAGCCACGTGTTGGGAGTTCCAGGTTTGCAGCAGTTGCCGCTGAATCGTTTGGTCCGTAGCCGTCATCCGTGCAGGGGAGGTTGATTTTGGAAATACAAACCTTGTCGGTGGGCTCACAGAAAAAATTGGTACCACAGTCTTCTAGTTCGGTTTCAACTGTACAGCTCGGTTTGCAGAGGTTGCTGGTGCGGTCGCAGGATTCGCTAGGTTGGTTGCAATCCGCAGGAGTCTCGCAATAGTCGAGAGATTTACACGTCTGGCTGGGGGCATGGCACTTTAGGCCAGACTCACCGCTGGTATTGCAGTCTGCGTCACATGTACATTGAACGCACGTGCCTACAAGTGAGCAAAAGTAGCTCGGTAAGCAGGAGTCTTGATTTTTGGGTTCAAGTGGGCAGGTTGTCGTAACATCGGTGGGGGGAACGCATTCGTCAGCGATAGCTCGACAAATTTGGGCACTGGAATCGCAGATGAGATTTTCTTGGCCGCAACAGTTGTGGGTTACCCTGCACGTGGGGGCTGGCATGCATTTTTGGGATAGTGGCTCGCAAACGAGGAGCTCACCGTTTGGGCCCGCTGGGCAGTCATTCGCATCTTCCGGATTACAGTTTTCAACGAATTGAGCAGCCATGACGCAGCCTTGGGTGAGCGGGTTACAGATTTCTCCAATGCTGCATTCACTATTTTGGGTACATGAACCTTCGTATTGATAGTCTGCTTGTCCAGGAGTTCCCAGCCAATTTCCATGGGCATTTAGACTTTGGTTGGGCCGCTCTACTCCTAAAGCTTGGCAGAGATTGTCCAGGCATTGTTGGTTGCATTCGCATTGGACGGTTTCCAGGCACTCAACACATACGCCGTCCGGGGCACAAAAAGGTGCTCTATCACTGCAGTTGGCGTCTGTTTGGCACGAACCAGCTTCCGTTCGGTCTCGATTGCGGCAGCTAGAGATGTAGAGAGTCCCAATTGTGATTAGGAAGATGGCGAAAAGAGCGGCCGAACGCTGCATAGGTGAACTCCTAAGGTTGTGCGTATTGTTGGGCAGTCCCCCAATCGGTTGGGCGGATCATTCTATTGAGATCTATAACCAAGCTTGCTCTTGGTAGCAAAGCCCGGTGGAAGGCTTGAATTACCAGAGTCTCTAATGCCACTGGACTGGGTAGTGGGCCTATTGGGTATCGAGAGTGTGATTGGGGCTATTGGAAGATATCTCCAATGAAGAACCCTTCTCCATTGGGCGGCAAATAGTTGAGCTCGATGACTGAGCCGATCACACCTTCGCCATCAGCTTGGGCTGGGGTGACCACCGAGGTGCCGTCTGTGCTCCAGTTGATGGCGGCAATAGCCCATAGATCGTTTTTGGCCAACGTACGATTGAATTCAGCCATGAGTACCCCATCACCAAAAATACGGATGGTTGCATTTGTATCCTCGACGACGTCTCCGTTCCCTATTCCGTAATAGTGGATATAGAGATGGTATTGGCCATCGTTGGGTGCATCGATATTGGTGTTTTCAGGTCCGAAGCCGTTAGTATCATCGATATCAAGTCGTGGGTTCGGTCCTTCGAATGCTTCATGAGTGTCGAACCATCTGATGGGATCTTCACAGTCTTCACAGGTGGGTCGGCATGAGCGCCAATAGCAATCCCACTTGGCATGATAGGCTTCTTTGCGCGAGCTATCTTGATTGGCGTACACGAAATGCAAATCCAAGTCGGCTGTGGGGCTATCCCAGACGATCTGAACGTGAAGTCGGCTATCAGGTAGTGCCGTTACTTCAACAATACTCGTTTCTGTCTCGGCGCTGGGGACGCCCAGATCGTTTGTGACTGTTAGCTTTATTTTGTATGGGCCCGCCAGGGGCAGCCAGAATGAGAAGAATTCTGTGTTTTGGCCACTAATTTGGAATAATTCGACATCGGAGCCGGGTGGATAATCTATGACTTCCCATGCGTAGGAGGCTATCGTTCCGCCATTGGGGTCAAAGCTCTCAGTTCCATCTAGATAGACTCGCATCAATGGCTCCACGGATTCGAGGTCTGTGCATTCGCCCACTGTTTCAGGGGTGCACTCTCGCAATTTGGCGACAGCGACTGGAGCTTCACGAACTTTAGCCGAAACGGGAATTTGAATCTGCTCGGCATTGGGAGCATCTGATTCAATTACGAGAGTGGTTGCATGGTCGCTTTCCTCTTGCGCCCCAGCAAAATCCAAAAGAAGAGTTAGTTCACCTCTGAGTAGATTGAGGGTGTCGTCTTGTTCGGGGCAAGCATCGTTGCTTGGGGATAGTTTAAAGGGCAGGGATGTGCCACCTACAATACTAAAGCCAGTATCGGCAGGAGTGAGTCCCACTCCGAGATTAAAGGCATCCGGATTAGTATTGATTGTAATGACGCAGGCCGGGGTGCAGTCGGGTTCGCCGTTAGGCAGATCTGGAAGTTTACAGGTGCCCTCTGTTGGAACGTTTTTTAACTTGATGGGTTGGGTGACTCTCTCTCCTATGGGAATGTTACCAAAATCAAGTGGATCAAGAGTACAATCTGTCAATCCCGTTGCCGATGTTTCGCATTGGCTAGCTACGGGAAAATCCAGGCCGCCGTAGCTCACTACTAGTTTCGGATCGCCGATAAATAGGCCAGTTCCTCGAACTTCTACTGTGTAGATGGCGTTTTGGTCGGGGCCGGCATTGGTTTGTAGTTCAATGATTCCAACGCCTTCAAGCTCGTCTTGTTCGGGCGTGAATTGAATAATCATTTCTGCGGTCTCTTCACCCAACAACTCTTCGGGGGGAGGAGTCAAAATAGTAAAAATGCCTCCGGTGCTGCTTTTGACCGCGGTCTCGTTAATGCGCAGTGTACCGTAGGCTCCGTTTTTTAGCTCAAATTTTGCGGTACCGATTCCGAAAAGCGGTATTTTACCTAGCTGAATTCCAACCGTCGGCTCTTCAAGCAACTCTTGTCCGGCGGTTGGTAGAGGAGTTATGAACAATTTAGATGATTGTCGAGCAAGAGATTGCTCGTTGCAACCTTGGGAAAACAAGGAAAAGAAAATTGATGAAATCGCGAGCCAAGGTCTTAGTGCCATCATGAAAGAAGCCTTCCGTGGTAGGGTGCAACGATCTGAATTCAAACTCTAGTCAATTCTCTGAAATCCGGATAAGGGCACTTTCTTAATTTCTCCTGATATCAAGGAACTAGCTAGTGTTGTCATCAAAAGTTCTACAGATAAATCGCTTGTTTGATTGGGTTCGTCAATGGCCAGTCTAGCACAATGTGGTGAGTCTACTCTATTATCTCGAATTAAAAACCTGTGTGACGAGTCTCAACCTGGTGTAATTATTGGTGTTGGTGATGATGCAGCCGCGCTCACTGCGATCGGTCCAGCGAGTGTCATTTCCTCAGATATGTTGGTTGAGAATGAAGACTTTAGCTTCAGTTGGGCTACTGGCAGAGATATAGGCATTAAAGCAGCTGCCGTTAACTTATCTGATATGGCGGCGATGGGTGCCCAACCTCGGGCTTTGGTTTTGTGCATTGCTGCGGCACCTGCCTTGAAGGCAAAATTGATTTTGGATATCGTGCGCGGAGTTCGCGATATGGGGCGTCGTTTTAATGCGCCGTTGGTTGGGGGCGATTTGTCTCAGATAGATGGACCGTTAACGCTTGCTGTGACGGTTCTTGGGGAGGCTAAAAAGTCTCGTCTCTTGACGAGGTACCTTGGTGAGCCAGGTGATTTGCTTGCTGTGACTGGCTC
>CAXGXL010000060.1:0-10990 GCA_964013555.1 uncultured bacterium | reverse complement strand
TATAAGCCTTTGCAGCATCTTGGTTATTTCCTACAACAATGCTTGCTATTGCCAACGAACGAAACGCCATCCCAAACTCCGGAGCCAAGGCAATAGCTGCACGAAATTGTCCAATTGCCAGAGCAGGCTTATTGGCACTCAAATAACGATTGCCCTTTTGATAATGCTCGCGAACTCTGACATCTCTAGCCACTTTATTGGTCCCTTGTACCCGAGGAGGCGGAGGAGGCGGTGGAACAATCCGCCGGTCGCGAGGGTCTTGACCACTGATTTTTCTTATTGGTTTGGGCTTCGAGACGGGCTTTTGAAACAATGGGGTCTTACCTACCGCTAACTTTTTATTCCCACCACCTTGATCTGGCAACCGAGGTTTTACCCTATTTTCCTCGGCTTCTTTCCCCTCCTCCTCCTCGTTTCCTGACAAATTGTCAGTGGTCTTTGAGCCCATTTTCGTTAAACGCTTTGTCATAAGCTTGCTTGTCGATTGGTCGATTTCGTCCAAAGTAGGGAGCCGCTTTGTTGAAGGATTGTCACGCAGCTCCGCCGTTTCCTTAAGGGAAGCAACTCGTTCGACTTCCAACTCATGATCTACCGCGACCCACTCGGCGACCTTGCTATCAACAAGCACCTGCAAACTCCCAGGTAAATTCCCGTATCGCCAAGAATTGACAAACCAGATCAAGCCTACCCCCAAAACCGCTAAAGCCAGTGCCCTCCCACCCGAGCGCCCCGGTTTGAACTGCCTCTTGCCCCATTGGTAAGCATCGACGTTTGTGCTAGCCACCTCCACTTGTCCCAACTGATCTGGCTCGTTGTCATAGAGAGAGGCAATGTGGTCGAAATCCCCACTTCCCCCTGCCCCAAAAAAATGCTGAGTTGCTTGCGAATCCAGCTCTGCTCCAATATCAGAGTACTTCTCGTGCGCAGTTTGCACAGACGAAGACTTCTCTCTCCCCTCAGAAACAACCCTTGCCGGCTCAGACGACCCTTGAGTTGGGTTTGCGTACTCGAGCGTTTGGAGAATAGTCGGTCGACCACGAGCCACCGACATTTCCACGCCCAATTGACTCAACTCAAGGTCAAGACCACGTTCTTGGCTAGATGCCGGCAGCGGTGATTCAAGTGAAGTAATCTCTGCCGTCACTGCTGAATTCGAAAACTCTTCAGAACTGGCCCCAAGAGTCTCAGGAGGACTCTTTAAATGCCGCGATAACTCAAGAGCTTCGCCCTCAACACTCGCGGAAACCTGCCTCACTCTTATGCCTTCATCCTCACGCTCCATATCCCCTCGGGTCGAGAAGCTCTGTGATTCCAAGACGGCTTTTTCCGGTCCATCGATGCGCATAGGACTAGACACAACCAACCTTGCCCCCAAGGCTTCATCTGCCTGGCCAAAGTCCGGCGAAACCAAATCCTGTGCCCTTTCTGAATTTGCTTGCTCCCTAAGCACTGCCGATTTTTGGGACGACTTCAACGGCCCCGCGCTTCCAGATGAGTCTGCTCCGAGCTCTTGAAGGGCGACGACCCCAGAGCTCTTAACACTCATTTGAGCGTTGCAGGCACCGCAGTTCAGCTCTACATCCCCTTTGGCAAAGGCCGCTGAACTAACAAAAATCGGTTTCTTACATTCAACACAGCATACAAGCATGGGTTCTCTTCTTTGGAATGGGGCTTATCATACCGAAAAATGATCCGGAAAACACCCCAAGTTCGGGCTTTAGACCGGAATAAAACAAAAAAGTCACACCAGCACTCCCTTATCCCACAAGCCTTTGATACGGTGTCTCCGTGGCAAAATTACTTATAGCAGATGATGAAGCAAACCTTCGCAAGGTCCTCTCAGCTCTATTGAAGCAAGATGGACATGAACCCACTTCCGTTGAAAATGGCAGCCAAGCACTGACTGCCGTTAAGGAAGGTGGAATAGATATTCTTATTACAGACCTGAAAATGCCTGGCATGACAGGACTTGAACTACTCGCCAAAGTGCAACAAATAGATCCTGACCTGCCCGTGATCGTTATTACGGCTCATGGCACCGTAGAAACGGCTGTAGCGGCGCTAAAGCAAGGAGCATTTGATTACATCACCAAACCCTTCGACAAAGAGGAACTTCGTCTTGCCGTACGCAAAGCCGTAAGTGCGAGAAATATTCGTTCCCATCAACTCCACGATGATGGGGATCCGCAAAGTCGCCATCGAATAATTGGACAAGCTCCGGGAATGCACGAGGTGTATCAGATCATTGACAAAGTAGCAGCAACTCCCTCGAGTGTGTTGATCACAGGTGAATCTGGAACGGGCAAAGAACTTGTCGCGTCTGCGATCCACAGAAATAGTGACCGCTCGAAACACCCGATCATAAAGGTAAATTGTGCAGCGATTCCCAAAGACTTAATCGAAAGCGAATTTTTTGGATACGAACAAGGAGCCTTTACCGGAGCCGTTGGCTCTAAACCGGGAAGGTTTGAGCTAGCCGACGGGGGTACCCTCTTTCTAGATGAAATCGGCGAGATTCCAAATTCTATGCAAGTCAAGCTCCTTCGAGCCCTACAAGAAAGTGAATTCGAACGAGTAGGAGGGGTTCGTACTATCCAGGTTAACGTGCGACTCATTGCGGCAACCAACCGCAATCTAATGGAAGAAATCGATGCGGGAAATTTTCGGGAAGATCTCTACTACCGACTCAACGTTGTCCCCATTGCCCTCCCCCCACTGCGAGAACGTATCTCCGACGTAGAGCTTCTTGTTGACGCGTTTGTCAACAAATACAACCGGCGACTCAATCGATCTATCTCGGGCATTCGCCCCGAGGCCCTAGCAGCTCTCAAAAGTTATCATTGGCCCGGCAATATTAGAGAACTTGAAAATGTAATCGAAAGAACCATGCTTTTTGCCGAATCTAATGAAATCCAAGTTCATGATTTACCTGCAGATATTCGTGCCTCTGGCCCCAAAGACGCATTCGACGAAAATACCCTAGCTACGCAAAATCGTCCTATTTCGATGGCGAGTAGCTTAGACGCGAACCATGCATCGATGAAGGACATTGTCCGGCAAGCAACCGTTGAAATCGAGCGAGAACTCATAGTCAAAGCCCTCCATGAAACCCGTGGCAACGTTACCCGAGCGGCCCATGTCTTAGGAATCAGCCGCAAAGGTCTGCAAAATAAGATGCGTGATTTCGGCCTGCGCGACGAGCCAGAGACTAAATAAGACTCAACCAAGCCATCAACTAGCGAAAAGTTCGTCGAAAGCTAAAAGTCGAGGCAAAAGTGCTAGACTAAGGCGAGAAGTGCACGTGCATCGCGTTCAATACCTTGACCGCCAGGGATACCCCAGCTACCTATAGCCCTGCGATGACAATACTTTTAGAAAATTTTTGTTCCACCAGATCCTCTATCTGGCTTTCTTTTGTTCTTGCCCTTACGGTACTTTTCCATCCCGATTACGCGAGAACTGCCACTATCACCGATGTTGCTGATGCCGCCGACCATGTGAGCATTGGTGACTATCAGGAGTCGAACCCATTTGATTTTTGGTTTGGCCCAGAAGTCGAATTCCAAGCTTGGTCGGGCAAACTCACTCGAGAGCCTGGAAATGGTTGCCTGGAATCCAGTCCGCGTGGCTGCCTGCCCGTTGACGAACTTCAATGGTCTCAAACAGAAACCCGAATGAATTTCAAAATACAGGCTGGGATTTTTCATGACTTAGCGTTAACCGTCAATATTCCGGTGATATTCGGCCGGTCCCTGAATTTTGACTATGCTGATGGCGTAACCAGCCAAACAAGTTCGGTCGATCCCGAAACGAATGATCCAAACGAAACCCTCTTCAAACACGACTACAGCTCAAACCAAAAAGGCCTAGGAGATATCGAATTAGGATTCAGATATGCCCCTTTAAGTGACCTCAGGGACGAGAGCAAACCCAATTGGGTAGTCTTCTTTCATTGGGCTATGCCGTACAGCAGCACCGTATACAACCCTAGCGAAGCAGCTGACACCGCAGATAAACCAGTCGGCGATGGAGTTCACCGTTTAACCTTCGGAACCTCACTTTCAAAACGGGTAGGCAGTTTTGGACTCATAGGAATAGACAAGAAACTATACAGACGAGGGTATTTGGATCCCTATATGGAGTTTAGTTACACCCTCCCCAACCCAGAGCAAGATCTTGCCAATAGCGCCCATGTTAAGACCCAAAGTAATTCTTTTGGTGCTCCCCCCTCCCATACCGCAAAAGTACAGGCAGGCGTTGAAATTGTTCCCATTGAGAACATGCGAGAGCAAAAACACCTTGCCGTAGACCTCAGACTCGTTAGTCAATACCACAGTCAGGGTCGCAATTTTAGCGTACTCACAGCTCCTCTTGGTGAATTTACCTATACTGAACAATTCGTGGATATAGGGACCCGCATCGCAGTCCTCGGCAAACCCAACCGATTTATTAACTTGTCTTTGGGTTTTTCCGTTGGCTACCGAACAGAGCACTTTGTAACAAGTGAGAACATTGGCCGAGATGGTGATGGTAATGGCGTCGTTGACGACGCCGCCGTAGACCAATTTAATCCCTACTTCTGTGGAAACCTGCCGAACGATGGGTGCGATAGCAAAGGAATTCGCGCGTCAGAATCATACGACCAAATTGGTTTTCGCTTTAAAAACGAAAACCAAATCTATTGGAGCATTTTTGGTGGAATAAATATCACACTTTAATCTTCTAGGACCCTCAAAATGAAAACAAAATTCACAGCACTTGGATTCGTATTGGGCGTTATCGCCACCACTATTTGTTTTCATTATATCGGTGATGAATTAAGAATAGAGCTTGCGCAAATAGAACAATTTGTTGGCGAAACGGTACACAGCCTAGGAAAAAAGATATCACGAGCCGGCAAAGGCATGCTCAACTAGTGGCCTAGCAACGAATTACCTAAACAGGAAACGTAAATGACGACAATCGGAATCATTGGGGGAAGCGGTGTCTATGATTTAGACGGCCTCGAAAACATTGAGGAACACGTTATTGACACACCCTTTGGCTCACCATCGGATACCATAATCTCCGGAGTTTTTCGTGGTGCACGTTTAATTTTTATTCCTCGACATGGACGTGGACACCGCTTGCTTCCCAGTGAAGTCCCCTACCGAGCAAACATTTTTGCCCTAAAGAAATTGGGTGCCCAAAGCGTCATTTCAGTATCCGCCGTGGGTTCTATGAGAGAAGAAATAAAGCCGGGAAGTGTCGTCATTCCAGACCAGTACATTGACCGCACCATGGGCCGAAAACAAACATTTTTCGGCAATGGTATTGTAGCTCATGTTTCCGCAGCAAATCCCATGTGCAACACCCTAGCAGCCCTTTTATCTGATTCAGTTAAAGCATGTAACGTAGTCTGCCATGAGTCGGGAACGTATATTTGCATGGAAGGACCAGCTTTTTCCACTCGCGGTGAATCGTTGATGTACCGACAATGGGGAGTTGACATAATTGGAATGACTGCCATGCCCGAAGCTAAACTCGCTCGTGAGGCAGAATTACATTACGCAACATTGGCGTTAGTGACGGACTTCGACTGTTGGCACGAAGACCACGACAACGTCAGTGTCGAAGCTGTGATTGAAACCCTGAAAAACAACAGAGCAAATGTTCAACGCATCTTGGAGCACGCTTTACCACAACTAGGACAAAAGCTAATAGACGCCCCTTGTAAGTGCACTTCGGCACTTGAATATGCAATTATGACTTCGCCCGACTTGATCCCAGCTGAACGCAAAGAGGCTCTCGGCGTTCTGATCAGCAAATATATATCGTAACTACTCGCAATAAATCCGGTGATGGTTTCTTGCAAGTACCTGAAGAATATTCGCAATAGACTGAATTTTCATCAATATATCACGCTGTCCATCCAAAAGAATTTGAAGCCGTTTGGTAATTTGAGTGATAGCATCTTTCGTATTGGATACAGCTCCCTCTAAATCCTCGATGTAATCTCTGAGTTCTTGAGTACTAAGGGTCTGAAACCGTTCATCATATTCAATCTCAACCTGGCCCCGATAACGTAAGCTAATTCGTTTCGAAAGGTATTTTCCATTTAACTTATCTACCAAAGAATCATGCTCTTTTAGGTGCACACATGCTTTGCGAAGTTCTTTTCGAAGTGCCAAATCAAGGTTCAGCAAAAATCTGGTCTGAGTTCTAGAGTCAAGTAACTCCTCTCGATGAGTGCACTGAGCCTGGTCTACTATTTGCTGCACAATTTGATTTATATCTCCCATGGTCCGCTCTGGGCCTTCATCAAGAAAAGAAATCCAGCGTTCTGTAAGTGCTTGCTGGTCCTCCTGCACAATCAGAGCACCGGCCAAATCAAGTATTGCTGCATTTTCGTTGTCAGCCACGGTTGTGACCTGAGCAGAAGGAGTGGTCGTTAGCTCCAAACCACTCGAAACAAAGTGAGACTCCCTCTTAACACATCCCTGAGTATAGCTATCGGAAGGCTCGGATTCTTGGGCCGTTTTCTCATTTTCATCTGGAGGTGGTTGCTCGGATTCTCCCCCGCCAAAATTCCGATTCATCAAGTGAGACAATTTTGAAATCATTGTTGAAGCACAAACAAATGACTGCGCCGGGCGTGAGAACATACTCACTAGCAGGCTGGTTTGGTTGTCCTAAGTGACCTAAAAACGTCAAGTTATATTTCTATATTCGATCCGCTACGAAATGCGTAGCCCAGCGAGCCAAACCGTAAATAGTTTGGGAGGGGTTGACCCCCAATGCGGTGGGAAAAACCGAGCCATCCACCACAAAAAGGTTATCTAGCCCATAGTACCGCAAGGTAGAATCAACCACACTCAATTCCCGATTCCCACCCATCGCACAGCCCCCCATTTGATGTGCCGAAAAGATAGCATGTTTCAGTGCACCGTACTGGGCGTCCTTTAACTTGCCTAAATCAGACTTTGATTCGATTTCGACCTTATCGACATGCAGAGTGACCGCCTTCTTAACACCTGCCTCAAGCTCAACCTGAGCCATTCGATAGTGTGCTTCTCGAAAGCACTCTTGAAGATGAGCCCCAATAGGATAATCTAATTGAATACGTCCGTCTTCACGAAGACCAACCGTCCCTCCTTCATCGTTTGGCAATATTCCGTCTACTGCCAAGCCGAGCAACACGCCCGTATGAGGTAGTTGCTTCATAAATTCCCCTTGAGGCGCCCCGAATTCAGAAAACCCCAAACTCCCTAGGACGGGGTGAACCGGCGCCGTTTCAAGAAAAAAACCCACTCTATCTGTCCCCCTATCTACAAATTGATGGGAACTAGCCGATTGAGGAGCTCCATAATAAGGATTGATCTCCTCTTCGTAAATACCAGGCAAGGCGACTACAGGGTGTAGCATGGTGCGCTTACCAACCCTACCGTTCGAACTTAATCCTGACCGCAACAAAAGAGCTGGACTATTAATTGCGCCACAACTTGCCACAAAAACCTTGGACTCAACCCTTACGTGAACTCCCGTCGGGCGACCTGACTTTCGCTCCAAAACGCTTCCAACGAGACGCTTAACCTTGCGTCCCTCCCATTCGAAAAAAGAGGCCTTCACGTCGGCATAAAGGGTCAGTCCTAAATCAAGAGCATCCTGAATATACGTTCGATGCATATCTTGTTTCGCACCAAGCGGACACCCCATTCCACAATAACCACTATCTGCACATCCACGAACATTCCGGCGAAGTGGGTTAACCTTCCATCCCAAATTGCGACATCCCTCCACCAGGATACGATTATTTGGATTGACTCGGGTCAATGGCCATTGAGAAATCCCCAACCGTTCTTCGATCGCATCGAAATGGGGCTCTAAGACACCGGCCGTCAAACCCGTGACCCCAAAGCGGCGCTGCCAAATATCTAAAATTCGTTCGGGAGTACGAAAACAGGTAGTCCAATTAACCGTCGTACTTCCACCAACGCTCCGTCCCTGTAACAACGTAACGGCCAAATCGGCAGTACTTCTAGTGCCGCGCTCTTGGTACAAATTGAAATATGCGTCTCTTTCGTGCAACGAGAAATTCTCTCTCGAAAAATAGCCCCCTTCTTCCACCATAACGACTTTCAAGCCTCGCTCAACAAGCCCCGCCGCCAAAACAGCTCCCCCCGCGCCGGAGCCAACAATGCAAACATCGCAGACAAGATTGTGCTCAGCGGTCAAATCTTGTCCCAAGTACAAAACACCTCTCAAGGCTGGTCATCCTTTCCCGAAGAAGGAGACTCGAAAACCGATGAACCAAGTGGACCCACGGGCTCCGTCGGACGCCGGCTTATAGGAGCACGAGAAGGCTCATTAATCATCCCACTACCGAATTCCGGCGGTCCACCGTAGCCACAAGCGCGGTAAGTCTCTGGAGATGACCAATAAGCACCTGAAACCAAGCCATAGATAGCTCGATAGATCGAACGCCGAACGGGAATCCTAGATGTTCGCACACTCTGGAGTGCGCGATCTTGAGCCTCAGGAGAACTGGCCGTAAATGTCTTCAATCGCCCGTCTAACAAAAAGCCCGCTATCGGGTTCTCTATGAGCATTAAACCATTCTTGAAGTCTCTCACGTCTCCTGGGTGCAGGGTGGCCAAAAGCGCATCAACCTTTTCGGCAACCCCAAGATCAGCCGGCTTTGGAAAGAGCTCTCCTCGAGGCGTGATTCGATCAACTATGGCAGCTAAAATTGAGAAACTCTGAATATCGAGAGCTTTTAGAGGCTCAGCGGGAAGTCGCAGAAGGCTGGACTGAAGCGCAAATCCGATGCCTCCAAGGCCCAATAAAGCAGTCCCTCCCAAACCCGCTTGAATCAGGCGCCTGCGTGACACCTCCATGCCAGAACCTCCTACTCAATACCCTAGATAGTATATTGTTGTGGATTATAACCAGCAAGAGAATCCTCGAACGAGAAATCCACGCACCATACCGCCCAGCTCTTTGGTAGGCTAATTGGAAACCGTAAAGAGAATCAAGTTCCAGCAGTAGGAGGCCAGTATTTCTTTGGTACTCTGCTCTAGCTACTGACAGCTAAATGAACCAGGATCGCACATCTCGCCACTGCGGCAATCGGTGTCCAAAATGCACAAACCGCAGACTCCCATAAGACAGCCCTCGCCGGCAGCACAGTCATACGCGTCATTGCAGCTACCACCAGCACCGGCGCCACCTGGAGTCCCACCGGCACCGCTTCCACCTGCGACGCACTGAAAAGTTGAAGCGTCACAAGTTTCTCCGCTCCGACAGTCGGTATCCATCATACAAATTCCACAAAGGAGCCCCATAAAGCAGCCTTGTCCTTCAGGGCAATCGTACGCGGTCGTGCAACCAGCTCCAGGAAGTCCGCCAGTGCCGCCACCTGCTGCATTCGGATCTGTACAAACACCAGCCGAACAAACGTAGTCGAGTTGGCACTGAGAATCACTGGTACATGGCACGCAGACGTTCTCTTCACAAACCCGGCCGTACACCTCACAATCCTCCAAGCTAGAACACGGTATTTCTTGACTGCCACCGCCGGTGCTGCCACCTGCAACACATTGCCCTTGAGCATCACAAACATAACCTGTCGGGCAATCGAAGTCGCTAGCGCACTCAACCGAGCCGTCGCCACAACTGCCGTCCGGCTGACAAACCAAGCCAACTTCACAATGGTCGTCCATTAAACAATCGACACAGGAATCCAAAGCTAAATCGCAAAATTGACCATATGGGCAATCACTACTTGACTCACACGAATCCACCTGAGCCTCTTCTTCACACTGGCCATTGTTACAAACCTGAAATTCACCGCAATCTGAATCTTCCACACACTCCGCAACCGCTGGACCCTCCGATTCACAATCACCTCCTCGGCAATTCTCATTGGGTGAAATTCTCTCCGGCCGACCGCAATTCCATAAAAGCGTCGCACATAAGACGCTGAACACAGCGGTGACCAATACACTACGATAGTTGACTCGATTCATAGGTAGAATCCTTTACGTACAAAGAAAGGCGATTGATTTGGGTGCGAGTTGTAATTGTTAAAACCACAGCTGACAAGCAGAAAATCAAAGAGAAAAATCATATTTATTTTCGGTCACTTACCCCTTGAACGTTCCACTGCAAGAGGCGAAAACCTACCCCAGGGAAGATTTATCGAACTGTAAACGGTCCAAATGGATAATTTCTAATGGGTGCGCCTTGCTTAGATTGAGCGAAACGCCATTGTCGCATCTGAGCCTCAAAACAGCTCGGCAAAGAGGTCCCCAAGAAGTTCGAAGGCCCCTTTAGGTTGGGAGCACTCACGGACCCATTCGGTCGAATTGTCCAATCCAGGGTCAATTTATGAGTCCCGGGAACGATTTCGCCTTTCTTTCGAGCCGCTCTGAGACAACCCACCACTGTTTTGGCATTGGCCTTGACGCCTTTCACAATGTCCTCCTTGGTCAGCCTCGCTTTCACTGCCTTTTTCTTTTCAAAAACACTATTGATTGAGTTTTTTGAAGTTTTGGCTTGAGGCTCCTTCGCCACTGGTTGCTTCTTTTGAGCTCGGAGTTTTGGCTTCGCTTTGGCTTTGGCTTTCTTCTTTTTCTCGACAATCCGTTTCGGTGGCTCGGGAACAGGAACCACCGGTAGAGCTCTTAACTTTGGGCTCTTCTCCACAACCGGTTCTGGTTTCTCTTGCGGGGCTGCGGGCGCCAGCTCCCTAGCAACCACATTGCTCGAGTCTCTTGAAGGCGGAACTTCTTCTGAAAACCCGAAAAGCCACCCTAAGAAAATCCCCCCAATCAATGCCACTGCTACCAAGAATCCCCCCACCCAACCGAGAGGCCGCTTTCGCTTCGGGGTTCGAAAGGTAGGAATACGCCTGCCTTCGACCTCCTCGGTCACCATTGTCGAATCGTGCTCACCCCGCGAAAATGGCGCCGAGTCGCCAGTATTTTCGCTCTCCAGCGCAACACCGCCT
>CAXGXL010000059.1:0-11016 GCA_964013555.1 uncultured bacterium | reverse complement strand
TTACCACACTCGCCACCAACGCACGCGCTTACTCGACTCGACAGGATCCGTATACAGATACAACCGCTTCGCTTGGTTTCGACGACAATGACGACAGCTTTACGATCCGAGTGGGGGACGGAGAAGCGCAAGATATATCGATAAGCTCATCGACCACCCTCAATAGCCTCGTTTCTGATATCAACGGGTCTGGTCTAGATGTGACCGCTAGCATTGTCTTTGATGGCGCCAATTACCGCCTTCAGGTCATAAGCAATAAGACCGGCACCGCCAATAATTTAACCTTTACCGAGAGTATTTCATCTCCTAGTAAAGCCCTCAAAATGCCTGACGGTCAGGTGAACGGGTCAAACGCTAGTTTCAGACTTGATGATTCACTCGATATCACCAGCTCTACCAACATCATTACGGATGCTATTCCTGGTGTTACACTAACATTAAAAGCAACCACGAACTCAAAAGTGACGGTCAATATTGAGGCGAACTCCACTGCCACCACCGAGAAGATAGAAGATTTTGTAGCCGGGTACAATGACCTGGTTAAGGTGATCGATGACGAAACGAAAGCTGAAAAAGGATCCGCCCGAAAACCACTTCAGGGGGATAGCACCCTTAGAAGCCTTCAAAGAGGTCTTCGAGAGGCGTTGGTCCATTCTATCGACGGCTTAACGGAACGCTATTCCAGTTTTTCCACGATTGGCATTTCAACCGGTGACGACGGTTTGCTTACAATCGACAGCACCAAGCTGCAAACCGCTTTGTCTAGTGACCCTATGGCAGTTTCGGATATATTTGCGCAAAGCTCCGAATCTGGAACTCTCGGAGCCATGCAGAAACTACAAAATATAGCGACCCGCTATACCGACTCTATCACTGGATTGTTGACCAATCGCATCAACAGTTATGACACAAGCATCGAGAAAGTCGAAAACCAAATATCCTCGTTAGAGAAGCGCGTCGAAGCCTACGAAGAGGGTCTTACCCGTAAATTCTCAAACCTAGAGGTTATTATGTCTAGGTTGAAAACTCAAAATCAAGAAGTACTTCGAATGATAGAATCCATGTCACCATCAAAAGATTAGATACTCACAGTGAATAAGGGGAGAAGAAAAATGAATACATTTAATGCTAACAAATACCAGCGAAACCAGATTTTACTATCGAACCCTGGCCAAGTCTTGCTTGCGCTCTACGATGGAGCGATTCGTTTTGCTCGGTGGTCTCGGGTTCATATTGAAAATGGCGACCACCAGGCAAAAGGGGAGAATATCTCTAAAACAATGGACGTACTTGCTGAACTAAGTGCAACTCTAAATCATGAAGCTGCTCCGGAGCTAGGAGAGCAGCTTGACATGATTTACAATTATCTTTTGGGGCGTCTTTGGGAGGCCAGTCGAGACATGAGCGTCGAACCCATCGACGAGGTTATTTTACACTTAGAGAAATTGAGACAAACGTGGGGCGAAGCGGTGCGCGCAAATGCAGCTGCTTCAAAGGTTGCAGTGGCGGGCGGCAAATGAGCAACGCCCACTCCACCTGGACTCAAATAGTTCAAGAGCTTGCGGAGCTAACTATTCCGGAAGTCGCCGACGAAATGGCTTGGAATGCTTTTATTCATCGGCGCGAGTTGCTCCTTGAAAGCCTCACGCGGCTGAAGGCTCGAGGCGCCTGTCCGCCGGCGCACGCTTTGTCTTCCTTATTGCGGAAAAAGCTACAAGCCCAATGCAGCGCTGTTTCTAATGCGTTACGTACCATGAATAATAAGTGCAATAGCCTGACCGAGGAGAAGGAGTTTGTAACCCAATCAAAATGGCGCCTGCAAAGAAGCGTCTTGCACGAATCTTCATCCGGAGGAACAATTAGAGTAAAAGCGTAAATAACCTAAGGGCTTGAGAGGTTTTCGATCCGCAAAGGAGGACATATTGTCTTTTCCGCGCTCCTCAAATGTGAAGGGTTCCCCTTGTCAGAACTCCTTATGCCTGGCATCCCTACGGGCATGTTTCATAAATTTAGAGTCGCTTTGGCTATTATTAGCGTTATTTTGAGTTCAAGCACCGTAGCTTCCGCCCAAGAAGACCTCCAATGGGAAATCGTCAACCGTGTGCTCCTTGGCAAAGAAGAGCCCTCCATCACCCTCACGACGAGTAGGCCAATTAAATCGGCCCGGCTCAAGGTAGAACGAAACGATGGACGCCGGGTGACGTTGTCGTTTGGGACCATTCGGGCCGGGCACTCGAAGCAAGTGACACTGAAGGCAGGCAAGGGCAGATGGAAGTACGAAGGGACTCTGCAATTACACTATCGAGATGGAACAGCCGGAGAACTGCCTGTCTCATTTGATGTAGTGGTCGCCGAGGCCTTAGGGATGCAAGCCCCTTACGAAAGAATGAAGCTAGAGCAAGGGAGTATTGAGATAAAGCTCTCTCGCGCCGCCGACAAATGCACTTACGCAGTTTGGACCGAAGGCAACAAGCCTATCCAAGGTGAGTCGACATTCGGTGGGGCCGCAGCCGGCGAGTGGCTTGAGGTAGAATGGTCTCCTTACACGCCCAACGACGTGATCCTCCGAATCGACTTGGAATGTTTTGATACGGATGGCTTTTCAAATGGTCTTGAACTCTCCCCGTGGCGGATCGAAGTTCCTCATGACGACGTGAATTTTGCGTCGGGTAAATGGATAATCCAAGAGTCAGAGTACCCAAAACTACAAGAGGCGGTCGAACAAATTAAAACCACCATTCGCCGATATTCGAAGGTCCTGCGAGTGCAGGTCTTCATTAGTGGGCATACCGATAGCGTTGGAGATTCGGCCTATAATCAACGCCTCTCTGAAAAGCGAGCGCGCTCCATCGCTGCCTCTTTTCGTAAGTCAGGGATTCGTGTTCCAGTGTTTTACGTCGGTTACGGTGAAGACGGTCAGGCGGTACAAACCGCAGACGAACAAAAAGAGCCTCGCAACCGCCGGGCGCGATACATTATGGCGGTACACCCACCTGCGAATGTACAATGGAAAAAGCTATAATAACGCTTCGATATAGGCGTCCTCGTTGAAGCCAACGAGGGTGGTTTTACCTACCCGCAACACGGGGGCTCGCAAATTTCCGGTCGTGCCAAGCATGGAAGAAATAACGTCTTTGTCCATCGACGCTCCCCCTTTAAAAGTCTTTAGAGACTTCCCCTTAGCGACAACAATCTTCGAAGACTCTTTGGCGATAGCTTTGGCCGTGTCTTCTTGAAGTTTCTTACTCGCCGATACCACTTCTTTTACCGCAATGTCGTTTGCTTCCAGAAACTTGGATGCTCGTATGCAGCTAGTTCAACCGTTTCGATGATAATGCCAGGATACTTTTTTTGCCATAAAGGTTGGTTAACAAAAAAGAGCAGCGAGGCCAAGAAAGAATTGCGGAGTTTATTGGAGTATTAGAGCTCACTCAACAATTTAAGAGCACCGAGAGAAATGGCGACGGCTAGGCCTCGTCTAATAAACTTGTCACCCTTTTCGAGCGCCACCCCCGCCGCAATCCATCCCCCGATCGCCTGACCTACGGCAAGTAGAGCTCCCGCACTCCAGTCAATTTTACCTTCGAAAGCAAAGAGTCCAAGCGCCAAAGGAGTGTAAATAGTTACCAGGGCGATCTTGAGCACGTTTGCTTTAGCCAATGGAAGCCCAAGGGCCAGAACAAGGAGGCCTAAAATGAGGTATCCCACACCTGCCTGGATAGCCCCCCCATAGAAGCCGACGATAGCAGCCAAGGGTATACTCAACGCCGGAGATAAAGCTCTTGCCGCTAGTGGTTTAAGCGCAGTTCCGCCCGGCCTAATAATTAAAGAACCACCAATTATAAGCATGAGCCCACTGAGAAGCGATTGGGTATGAACGTCAGAAGCTCTCGAGCCTGCCCAGGCGCCAGCAACGGCACCAAGTAAAAGAGGGAGAGCCCATTTTTGGACTAAACCCCAATCTATAGCTCTCGCTCGTTGGTAACGGGCGAGAGCCACGACATTCTGCAATAAAATTGCCAGCCTCAGGGTTCCATTGGCGGTTGTTGCCGGTAGGCCCATCAAAATAAGGGCCGGCATAGCAATTAAGCTGCCTCCGCCGGCGAGTACATTAAAGAAACCAGCCGCCATACCGGCGACCAATACCAGAGCGTGGAGTCCGGGATCAGTAAGTGGTGCTGTCGGGTTCACTCCGCACCAGTTGAAGCTTCCTGTGTATTTTGTCAAGCTTTGCGCAAAGAGTTCCTTAGGAAACTCGCAAAAGCGATTTAAGCTATTCACCGCAACGAATTGCAATTGCCCTTTTTGGGCTTTGGGTTTGGGTGAGTTTAGATTATGGTCCGCGTCTCCGAGGAGTGACAAAGCGCCTCGGAGGTGAAGCGCTTTGTCTGAAATGGCTACCGGTGATGGTTTCTGCACTACATTCTTTTTTGGGACTTATCGGACTTCATGCCGTTGAGGTAGCTCGGGAGGCAGGGGGCATTGCGACCGTCTTTTACCGAAGTCTCGTGTCGATCATCAGAGGACGCCTTGATGGCACCGAATTCAACCGCTCGATGCTCTCTTTTGGTGAAGCATCAATTCCAGTGGTGCTTGCTACGGCAGGATTCACCGGGATGATAATGGTGCTACAAAGCGCAATTTATGTCGAGCAGTTCGGGGTCTATAATATGGTAGGCTGGTTTACCGGCTTTACCACCTTTCGTGAACTCGGCCCCATCATGATGGGGCTTATGTTTAGCGGAAGGGTGGGGGCCAATAACGCTTCAGAGCTCGCCACCATGAAAGTGAACGAGCAACTAGACGCTCTGCGCGTTTTAGCGATCGACGCTGATGAATTTCTGGTTGCGCCTCGAACACTCTCGATGATTGTGTCCATGTCGGTCCTAGTTACAGTCGGAAATATCGTTGCCGTGGCTTCTGGAGCCATTTGCGCCAGGGTCCTAATGGGGATCGATTACATGGTCTTTTTGCGCAGCCTAATTGACGGAGTAGGACCTTTTGATTTTCTTTTGGGCGTTGGAAAAGGAGCTTTATTTGGTTGGATCATCGCGGTGGTTTCAACTCATTTCGGAATGACGGCACGAGGGGGCTCAACGGGAGTAGGTAAAGCCGTCAATGCGCAAGTAGTAGGATGCGCGATGGTCCTTTTTGTGGCGGATTACCTCTTGACGAGCCTGGGCCAGTAAATGCCAACGGGAGTAATTGGGCAATGAGCTATGAGAGCCACACACCGACCCTCGTATCAATCGCCGGAAAGCGAACCCACGAGATTCTTAGTGACGCCGTGGGTATTCTTAGGCTCTTGGCTCAGACCATCAGGTTTGCAAGAGCGGTAGAGCGAAGGCACATTGTGGAGCAAGTTTATTTATTAGGCAATAAATCGCTTCTATTTGTGGGGATCATCATGGGATTCACTGGGGCCATTATGGTGATCCAAGCCAGTATGCAACTCGAGAATATCGTTGGAGATCTATCTATTGTGGGACCCTCGTTTCTGCAGCTCATCGTACGAGAGTTTGGTCCGACCGTCGCGGCTATGATGATCGCTGCCCGTTACGGTGCCGCCGTTGCCGCAGAGCTGGGAGCCATGAAAACGACCGAGCAGATCGATGCTCTGCGGATGGCGGGAGCCCACCCTGTCCCCTATCTTGTGGCTCCCCGAGTTTTCGGGGGACTTCTCGGAACCGTTCCTATTGCCATTTTTGCCGCTGCTACTGCTTTTTGTGTCGGAGGAGTAGCGGCGAATTCGGTTTTTGGTGTGGGGTGGGATACCTATTTCCGAGTATTTATGGTCCGCCCTGCGGATGTTGTCGTTGGATTGGTCAAAGCAGCCTCTTTTGGGCTTGCCGTTCCGCTCGTCTCTTGCTTTGCCGGACTTCAAGCTCGAGGAGGAGCTCCCGGGGTGGGTAGGGCGACCACGTATGCTGTCATTGGCAGCTCAATCGCCGTTTTAATGTTGGACCTTGCGGTTGGGGTTTTGGGATATCTTTTTCTCGGGTAACGAACATGCTAATTCGTTTCAAAAATGTAAGAAAAGCCTTTGGTCAGCAACAGGTTCTCAATGGCGTGTCCTTCGAGATTAGCCAGGGCGATGTGCACTTTCTAATGGGATCCAGCGGCGCGGGTAAAAGCGTTATCATCAAGCATATTGTAGGACTCTTGCAATTGGACGGTGGCGAGATCTGGCTAGATGGGCAAAATATCTCTTACCTGAGTGAAAAACAATTCCGAGAGATTCGCAAGCGCTGCCAGATGATTTTTCAGCATGCCACCTTGTTTGACTCCCTTTCCGTATTGGAGAACGTCGCTATGCCTATCATCAAGCGATTTGGCATCCCTAAAGCCCTGGGGGAAGAAAAAGCATTTCAGGCATTGCGTCAGGTGCACGCAGAGGCACTGGCCAAACGCCTTCCGCCTGATCTCGGTGCCGGGGTTCGGAAACGGATTGCTATTGCCCGAGCAATCGCCCTCGAACCCGAGATTCTGCTTTATGACGAGCCAACTACTGGCTTAGACCCCGTTGCCGCAAGGCGCACCGACCGGCTTATTCGCGAGATGTCTGACGAGCTGGGCATTACCTCGGTGGTGGTCAGTCACGATCTCGACTCTGTAGCGACCATTGCTGACAGGGTGACCTTCTTACATCAAGGTTCTGTGCTTTTTCAGGGGGAGCCGGAACAGATGTTCCAAAGCTCTAAGACCGTTCTCGTGAACTTTGTTAATGCCGGTGGTACACGCTGGACTCCGCCAAAAATGAAGCGATAGGCCATCTGGGAGGTACACTGCACCTTGTGAGTAATAGTCAGCCCGTGTTACAACCGCCCAGCTCTTAGCGATGATTTTTGCGATTGCTCGGGAAATGGGAATTCATGACAAAAATAAGCACTGAAACGAGGGTCGGGTTTTTCGTGCTCAGTGGCGTAGCCCTTCTGGTTACTTTCCTTTTATTATTAGGGGACTTCAGCCTCCAATCAACCATCAAGCAATACGCAGATTTTGCCTTTTCGGGCGGAGTTCAGGTCGGTGCCCCAGTCAAAATGAGTGGCATCAAAATCGGTAGAGTCTCGGCGCTGGACCTCTTGACAGATGACTCTTCCCCAAAACCTGCTTTATCAACGGGGGCACTAGGGCAGCTGGCTAAGCCGCTTGTGCGGGCAACCTTGAGTATCAATGAGGAAGCAGCGCATCTTTTCACGAAAACAACCCGGTTGGCTGTGGGGACCGAAGGGTTGATAGGCGAACCTTACTTAGAGCTAATGCCTGGCGCCGAGGGTGATCCCGTAATTCCAGAAGGTACGGCTACACGGGGCGTCGATGCGGTTAAGTTACATGTTATGTTCGTGCAGGCTGCGGCCGTATTGCAGGCCGTAGGTGGATTTGTTGGGGTAGAAGACGATCTTGGACTCGATGAGGTAGGCAAGGCGGCAGCTTCATTGCTAACCACATTGAACCACTTGGTCGGCGACCGAAAAGACATTTTAAGCAAAGGCTTGGGTGACTTAGCTATGAGCGCTGGTGATTTGCGCTCCATCCTACAGGAAGTAAAGGGCTTGGTCGGAGTAGGGAATCCCTTGGACAAGGCGCTAGTGGATGGTCAGGCTAGCATTGCTATGGTTCGGCAGGAACTTCCCAGCTTAATGAAAATGGTCAAGAAAAGCTTGTCCTCAGTTGAAGCACTTAGCGGTAAAGCGAACGCCGCTATTTCTGAAGAAATTGTACAAGAAATGGTGAATAGTTTGCGAGAAACCACAAAACAGGTTGAGCAGCTCACCCAGGACGTGCAATCTATGGTCATGACAATGAGGCGGGGTGAAGGCACCGTAGGAGGGTTGGTCAACGACCCGCAAATTTATGACGACGTCAAGGAGTTGATGCGAGACCTTAAGCGCAATCCTTGGAAGGTACTTTGGAGGGATTAGTGGCGCTATCGACCACCCTAAAAAAAGCGATTGGCAAAACCACCGAGCCGGTGGAGTTTGAAATCGAAAAAAATCAAATTCGTCGATTCGCCCGTGCAATCGGCGAAAAATCTCCGGTTCACTTTGATGAGAAAAGAGCCTTGGCTTCGGGGTACCCATCGCTGATAGCTCCTCCCACGTTCCCTAGTGCGTTGCACGATTTTGAGAGTTTCTTAGCGGAACTTGATATTAATCCCCATGCAATCATGCATGCAGAGGAGGAATACGAGTACTTCAAGCCCATCTTTGCAGGAGACTCTCTCTTTATCACTCACAGTGTTGTAGACGCCTATGAGAAAGATGCACCCCGTGGGCGATTGGTTTTTATCGTTTTGGAAACACGTGGTTCCGATAAGCGCTCGAAGCCAGTATTCAAAGGCCGGAGGGTCTTGGTCGAAATAAGAAAGTAGATAACCTTATGCCACGCACTCTAGATTTTGAAACCGCCGAAGCAGGCACTCCCATAGAAGGCATCTCCATCCCGGCCCTTACTCGCGTCACGTTGGCTCGATTTGCCGGCGCAGTCGATGACTACAATGCACTTCATCTCGATGACAAAGTCGCCCAGGCCGCTGGAAAAAACTCTGTTTATGCGCCGAGTACCCTCGTTATGGCTTATATGGGGCGGATGATCGAGCAATCCATGAAGGGAACATCGGTTCGCCGGTTTGGGGTGCGAGTACTTAAGCTCTTGTGGCCGGGAGATGTGCTTACTTGCCGAGGGGCGATTGTCGAGGCAAGAAAAGAAGGAACCGACTATATCTGCGATATAGATGTCTGGTGCGACAATCAGCGTGGCGAAACCGTAGCTAAGGGGCGAATTCTGGCAGCGGTGCCTAAAGAATCCAGCAAGGGCTTAACCAAAGCATCAAGCTCTCTAGGGCTGGTTTATCAGGCGGATCTGCCAGAAAAGGTAGCTAAGAAAAAAGTAGCTAAGAAAAAAGTAGCTAAGAAAAAAGTGACAAAGAAAAAGGCTTAGTCCAACGTGACCTAACGTCGTCCCTTTTTGCGCGCTTGCTTTTGCTTCTTTCGCTTCGCTTTGTCTTTAGCCTTTTGTTGAGCTGATTTCTGAGGGCGCGGCTTCGGAATGCCACCCATTGCCTGTGAGTATTGTTGCGGAGTTATCCCTGGGGGCAAAGCCGGCATTCCTTCAGGCATCCCTGCCGGCATTCCAGGCATTCCAGGTATCTGAGGCATTTGACCACCTTGCAGCGCCTTCATCGCATCTCCGCCAAGCAGTTTATCGAGACCTCCCATGCCTTTCATTTTCCTGAGCTGGTTGAATTGCTTAATGCCAGGGATATTTCCCAGCATACCTGGAGATGACATTAGGTTTGCCATCATGCCTTGCATCATACCAAAGCGCTGCAGCAAATCGTCGACCTCTTCGGGCTTCCGACCGGAGCCTTTAGCTATTCGAGATACGCGGCTCTTGTCGATAATTTTGGGGTCATTGCGCTCCTTGGGAGTCATGGAATTAATCATAGATTCCATGACCTTGAATGCGGAGTTGTCGATCTTGGCCCCCTCGGGCATCTGGTCCCCAAAAATAGGAAATTTCTCGTAAATCTCGGAGAGACTTCCCACTTTCTCAAGGGACTTCATTTGCTTTAAAAAATCAACCAGCGTGAAGTCACCACGCAGCAATTTCTTGGTGTCGCGTTCGGCTTCTTTTTCGTCGACGACTCCCTCAAAGTCCTTCATCAGCCCTACGATGTCACCCATCCCCAGAATACGGCTTGCAAGTCCTTCGGGACGAAATGGTTCGAGCTTCTCAAGGCCTTCGCCCATGCCCAAAAATTTAATCGGTTTGCCGGTGATCTCCTTAATGGAGAGGGCGGCCCCACCACGAGCGTCGCCATCAAGCTTCGTCATGATGAAGCCGGTTATATCGAGTCGCCTATTAAACTCACTCGCGGTTTTAACAGTATCTTGGCCAGCCATGGAGTCGCAGACTAAAAAGATATTATCAGGTTTCGTACGCTCCTTAATTTGGTCGAGCTCCCCCATGAGAGCTTCATCGATGGCCAATCGCCCAGCCGTATCAAATATAACGACGTCTTTTTTTCGTTTCTTGGCTTCCCGTAAAGCATCTTGGCAGAGCTGCTCGGGGGCCAGACCCTCTTGGGCGTAGACGGGGACGTCAATTTTCTCTCCAAGAACCTTAAGTTGGTCCACGGCAGCGGGGCGATAGACGTCCGCTGCAACCAGCATGGGCTTCCGTTTATTAGCCACAAGGTACTTGGCAAGCTTGCCCGCTGTAGTAGTTTTTCCCGTCCCCTGTAAGCCCACTAACATAATGATTGTGTAGGGGCGCCGATACACAATGGGCGCCTCTTCCACCGGGCCCATTAACTTTTCTAGTTCAGTTTGGCAGATTAGAACAAAATGCTCTCCGGGCGTCGTTTTTAACTTTTTCGCTCCGCTCTGTGCTTCGGTTCGAACCACCTCACCGATGGCTCGCTTCTTAACACGAGCCAAAAAACTACGAACCACACCTAGTTCAACATCGGCTTCCAAAAGAGAGACCCGAATCTCTCGCACTGCTTCATTGATATTTTCTTCGGTTAGCTCGGCTTTACCCGTTAACGCCGCCTTGGCATTCTTAAAACCTTTGGAGACGATCTCCAGCATCGTGCTCTACTCCCTTTTTCTAACCAGCATCCGCTAGCTCGGATTTTTCCACTTGGGACCTTTTCTACAAAAAGGGCTATTCCCAACATTTCGGCTCAAAGTAAATAACTAAAATTATTTGCCAACGCCCTAATTTTCAGGGGCACCGAAACCTTATGGATTTCGGGCCCAATTACTCCCCAAAAAAAAGAGCTATCCCGCATAAATGGGGCGCACGCCCACCCTAAGAACCCTTCTTGCAATCGCCCGTACTTAACTAAAACAATGAATTAAAACAAGAAAAACAAACTCAATCACATCACAACCCTCTAGACTCCTATCAGGCAACACTTTTAAACAATAAATGCTGCGCATTATTAGCTATCTCCTTAAATAAGTGCTTATTATTGAAATATTCCTATAGCCAGGGGGTAACATGATT